>JANJUF010000007.1 GCA_024710705.1 Gemmatimonadaceae bacterium
CCCCGCGATGTACTCCTCGATCAGCAACTCGGGGTACTCGCCCTGCACCCGCTCCACCTGCAGGCGCAGCGCCGCCGCATCGGCCACGCAGGACATCTCGTCCACGCCGAGCGAATCGCCCGCCTTGGCCGGCTTCACGAAGAGCGGATACCGCAGCCCCGCCCGCGTCACCGCCGCCAACGCATCCTCACCCGGCAGCACCACCACGTGCCGCGGTGTCGCCACGCCCGCCGAGTGCGCCACGTACTTCATCAGCGGCTTGGGCGGATCGTACAGCAGCGGCGTGGGCCCCGTGTACGGCAGGTCCAGCAACTCCAGCGCGTGGATCACATCCACGCTCGGCACATCCCACTCGAGATATCCCTCGCAGAGGTTCACGAAGATGTCGAACCCCTGCGTGCTCAGCGCCTGCAGTTGCTTGAACGTCGTGAGCTTGTGCAGTGCCTCGTGGTGGACGCTGTGCCCCGGCGCCAGCGGGGCGAGGTCACGTGGCGGATCGTAGTGCCGATAATCCACCGTGGAGGTGGAGTAGTCGGGTTGGAGGACGCAGATCCTCACGCGGCGCGGCGAGCGGCCACGCGCACGCGCTGACGCGCCGCCGCGAGGATCGCCGCCACGGCGTGCGCAAAGGGGCGCCGCGCAAAGCGCAGGATCGCCCCGATCGAGGTGTGCACTTCGTCCTCCGAGAGCCCGCACTGGGCGTTCACCTCGAGCACGGCCAACGCACCGGTGGCCTCATCCTGTCGCAGGTCAATGCGCCCATAGCCGCGCCCGCCCACCGCCGCGTACGCCGCCCAGCTCACCTCGCGGATCCGCGCCGCCTCGTCCCGCCGCACCGGACCGTAGCGCCACAGGTCCTCATCGGCCGAGCCACCCACGGGCTGCTCCGTCTCGTACATCCCCCACAGGCGATCGAACGAGAGAAAGCGCTCCTCGGCCGGCAGCTTGGGATTGAAGCTCCGCTCCACCGGCGGATATACGAGCCGCCGCGAGGGCGCATCGTGGTTGCCCACGATGAACGTCGTGAACTCGCGCCCCATCACGAAACGCTCGGCGATCACGCCGGCCGAGGTGAGGTCCCAGCCGTGGTAGCCCATGCGCAGCCGCTCCATCTGCTCCTTCAACTCGGCTGGCGTACGCACCACCGACTTGGTGGTCACGCCCATGCTGCCCGCCGAGACGGCCGGCTTGAGGATCAACGGACCGCCGAGCCGCGCGAAGAGCTGCGCCGCATTGCGCGCGTTGGTGGGGACGACCTCCCAGGGCGCGGTCGGCACGCTGGCGGCGTCGAAGGCCCGCTTCATGTCAATCTTCGACGTGGTGCCGTCGAAGAAGGGGACGTCGGACCCGGTGTAGCGCAGCCCGTGCCGTTCCAGGCAGCGGATCACCGACAGGCCCGGCACACCATTGGCCTCGTCGCCGTCGCAGAGATTGAACACGGTGACGTCGTGCCGCTCGGCCGAGCGCGCGATGCGCGCGATGACGGCTTCGTGGTCGGCGAGGGTCACCCGCTGCCAGCGCCACGGCACATCGAGCGTCGCGAATGCCCGGCGGAACTCGGCGCGGCTCTGCGTGAAATCGCAGTACCACGCGAGATTCTCGTCGCTCGTCTCGAGGTGGGGCACGAGCACCCACACGAGCGCCGTGCGCGTGTGGGAAGGTCGCGGCGCCCGGACGCGCGCGACGGAACTCATCGCCGGAATACGAAGAGCATGCACCGGGAAGATAGTACGACTTGGGCGCAAGGGACATACACCCCCGCGCGGCCTGCCTTCAGGCGACGGGCGCCGTCTTGATCTGGATGCTGCGCCAGGCCCCGGCACGGAACCGCCACACGCTCAACAGGCAGCGCGTCACGTGCCCCAGCACGATGGCCCGCCAGATGTCGGCCGGCTCCAGCGGACGGATCCCCTGCAGGACGGTCAGGATGCCCAAGGGCACGACGATCTGCGAGGCGATCGAGATGTACAGCGGACCCTTGGTGTCGCCCGTGCCCTGCAGACCACCCGTATAGGTGAGCGCCACCGCAATGAAGATCCCGCTCACGGCCAGCCAGCCCAGCAGCTCGGTGCCCAGCGAGAGCACCAGCGCGTCGTCCATACCGAAAAGCCCAAGCAGGAACTCCGGCACGGAGAGGAAGAGCGTCCCCACCACGATGGCAATGCCCACGCCGTAGGTGGCGGCAATGCGCACCGCTGCAGCCGTGCGTTCCGGCTTGCCGGCCCCGAGGTTCTGCCCGGCCACGGCGGCGGCGGCGCCCATCAACCCCACCGAGGTCCAGGTGATCATCGAGAACAGTTCGGTGTATCCCACCGCGTACGCCGCCTGCGCCTCGGCGCTACGCGCCAAGCCGCCGATGTACCGGAGAAGAATCACCCCGGCGACGTTCATGGCGATTCCCTGTAGCCCAGCCGGCAGCCCGAAGCGGAACAGTTCCTTGATGGTCACTAGGTCGAGCGTGCGCGACATCCCGCGCGGCCACTGCACCACCAGCCGCCCGCTCAGCAAGAGCCAAAGCCCCACGCCGCTCACGGTCAGGCCGGCGATAAGCGTTCCTACCGCAGCCCCCGCCACACCCATGGCCGGAATCGGCCCCACGCCCGGGATCAGGATCATGTTGAGCGTGATGTTGAGCACGGTCATGGCCACGCCGAGCCGTAGCGGCGTCTGCGCATCCCCGGCCGACCGCAGGGCGCCGCCGAGGAGAAAGAAGAGCAGCATCCCGATGTTGCCCACCAGCATGATGCGCAGGTAGGTCAGCGCCTCGGCCTGCACCGCCGGCGCCGCGTTCACCAGGTCCAGCAGGTACGGCGCCAGGAACCACCCCGCCGGCGCGAGAATCAGCGAGGAGAGGATGATCGTGGCCATGAAGGCCTGGTACACGGTGTGGTTCACGCGCGCCGAGTCGTTGGCGCCGGCGAAGCGCGCCACCAGCACGCCCATGCCCGTGTAAAGCGACATCACGAATACGATCACGACGATGAAGATCTGCAGGGACACGCCGATGGCCGCGTTGCCCGTGAAGCCCACGTAATGGCCGATCATGGCGTGGTCCACCACGCCCTGCAGCCCACCGAACACGTTCTGCAGCACGGTGGGCCAGGCGAGCTTCCAGACCGCCCCGGAGATGGGGCCCTCGACGATCGAGCGGTCGAATGACTTGGGGGCGTTGGCCATGGTGCGCTACTCTACGCGCTCGAGCCGCATCACGATGACCAACACCGCGTTCCCCGGCACGGGCCCCGAGCCGCGTGCGCCGTAGCCCAGCCGCGGCGGCACCACCAGCTGCCGCGCCCCGCCCACCCGCATGTCACGCACGGCGGCGTCGAAGGCGGGAATCATCGAGCGGTCGCCCACCCGGAAGCGCAACGGCGACTGCGGCGTGGCTTGGTCCACCGCACGCCCGTCGGCCAGGCGCACCACGTACGACACCTGCACCACCCGACCCGGGTCCCCAGCGGCGCCGCTGCCCTCCGCCAACTCACGGTAGTAGAAGCCGCGCTCGTGCAGCGTCATGCGCTCGAGCTGCACATCGGCCTCGGCGCCAAAGGTCGTGCGCTGCACGAGGTCGTCGCTGCCGCCGCGCGGTGCGCCGGCACAGCCGACCACGAGCGCCATCGCGAACAACCATGGGACGGCGCGCATCAGTACTTGGCCAAGTAGCGCTCCAGCTCCCAGGCCGACACCTGCGAGATGTAGTCGCGCCATTCCGCCCGCTTCGCCGCCAGGAAGTGCTGCGTCACGTGCGGGCCAAGGGCCTCGCAGATCTCGGCGTCCTTCTCCAGCTCGTCGCAGGCCTCGTTGAGGTCGCGCGGCAGGTCGTCAATGCGCAGGCGGCGGCGCTCGCGATGGCTCATCTCCCAGATGTTCTCGTTCACCGGCTCGCGCGACGTGGCTTCGGTGGCGATGCCATCGAGCCCCGCCGCGAGCATCACCGCCAAGGCCAGATAGGGGTTCGCGGCCGGGTCGGGCGAGCGCAGTTCCAATCGCGTGCCGGGGCCGCGGCGTGCCGGCACCCGGATCAGCGGCGAGCGGTTGTGAATGGACCAGGCCACGTTCACCGGCGCCTCGTAGCCCTCCACCAGGCGCTTGTACGAGTTTACCAGCGGATTGGTGATGGCCGTCATCCCGCGCGCGTGCTTGAGCAGGCCGCCGAGGTAGTGGTGCGCGACCTTGGAGAGCTGGTACTCGCCCTTGGCGTCGAAGAAGACGTTCTCACCCTTCTTGAAGAGCGACTGGTGCGTGTGCATCCCACTGCCGTTCTGCCCGAACACCGGCTTGGGCATGAACGACGCCACCAGCCCGAACTGCTGGGCCACGTGCTTCACCACGAAGCGGAACGTGGCGATGTTGTCGGCGGTGGTGAGGGCGTCGGCGTAGCGGAAGTCGATCTCGTGCTGGCCGTGCGCCACTTCGTGGTGCGCCGCTTCCACCTCGAAGCCCATCTGCTCGAGCGTGGCGACGATGGCGCGGCGCGCGTCCTCGCCGCGATCCATCGGGGCGAGGTCGAAGTAGCCGCCCACGTCGTGGGTGAGCGTCGCGGCGCCGCCATCCTGCGCCGGGCGGAAGAGGAAGAACTCCGCTTCCATGCCGGCGTTCATTACGTAGCCGAGCTTGGCGGCGCGGGCCACCTGCTGCTTGAGCACGAGGCGCGGATCGCCCGGGAATGGCTCCCCTTCCGGCTTGACCACGTCGCAGATCACGCGGGCCACACGCTGGTTCGGATCGCCCCAGGGGAAGATGCGGAAGGTGGAGTGGTCGGGACGCAGCAGCATGTCCGACTCCTCCACACGCACGAACCCCTCGATGCTCGAGCCATCGAAGAGGATGTCGCCGGCGAGGGCCTTGGCGAACTGCGAGGCCGGGACCTCGACGTTCTTGTTGATGCCAAGGATGTCGGTGAATTGCAGGCGCAGGAAACGCACGCCCTGCGACGCCGTGAGGTCGAGGATGTCCTGCGCGGTCGCGCCGCTCAGGTCGGCGGGGACGGAACTTGGCTTTTCTCTGGCGGCCATCCGGGGAATATCGAACGCGCGCGAGGGTGGCGCCATTGCCGCCTCCACGGGGCGATTAGTTTTCGCCCATGGCAAAGCACTGTGCCCAATGCGGCGTCGCACTCGGCGAACGCGGCCGATTCTGTCATCGCTGCGGCGCGCCGCGCGACGGGAGCGCGCCCACCGGCGGCTCGCCTCGTCCGGCGATGTCGCCGCAGGCGACCAACGCCTCGGTCGTGCTGCCCTGGGTGGTGGCCGGCATCGCGCTGCTCGCGCTGGTGGCCTTCATCGTGGGGCAGCGTTTTGGCGGCCGCCCCACTGCCGCGACCGCCAGCGCGCCGAACGCCGCAGTGGGAGGGTCGGTGCGCGCACCCGACATCTCGGCGATGTCCCCGCAGGAGCGCGCGGACCGACTGTTCCAGCGCGTGATGACGTATGTCTCGTCGGGACAGAGCGACTCCGTGATGTTCTTCGCGCCGATGGCGATCCAGAGCTTCGAGGCGCTGGCCCCGCTGGACGCGCACCAGCGCTACGACCTCGGGTTGCTCGGCTTGGTGAGCAGCGACGCCGTGCTGTCGCGCGCGCAGGCGGACACGATCCTTGCGACGCAGCCGACGCATCTGCTGGGGCTGATCCTCGCCATGCGTTCGGCGGGTCTGCAGGGCGACGCCGTAGCACGCGCAGAGTTTGCGGCGCGACTCTCGGCGGCACTCGTGAGCGAGCGCGCGAAAGGGCTTCCCGAGTACGTGGATCACGGTCCCGATATTGACGCGGCCATGCGAGAGGCGGCCGGTCGATCGCCTTCTCCATAATAGTTCGATTTTTAAAGCCACTATAGCGCCAGTCACAGATATGTATAGCGACACAACATCGCAGAATCACGTGTAGCTGTCCTTTCATCTTACTGCCGCGAATCCGCGCTAACTTCCTCCGAAAAGCCGCCGCGAGGTTCCTCTCCCGATTCTCCTTTTCATCCCTCGGTAGAGTTCCCCGCTTCCCCTCGCTGCTCGTCTCCTCGCATCCATCGGCGTGGATTTCGCGGCGTCCAGTGCACATCTTCTCCCTACCTATTGGGAGGCCCCCCCGCATGACCGCGCCACGCTCCGCCACTCCAGGTCGCCTGACGACAGCCATCCGCGCCGTCGCCGAGCCGCAGGCGCGCCGCATCCTGGTGGTGGACGATGAGGAGACGATCCGCACCGCACTCGCGCGCTTCCTCCGCGCGCGCGGCTTCGACGTCACCACCGCCGACTCCGGGCGCAACGCCCTCGCCTCGCTGAACGACGAGAAGTTCGTCGCCATGCTCTCCGACATCCGCATGCCGGAGATGACGGGACTCGAACTCGTGCCGCTCGCGCACGCCGTCGATCCCGACCTCGCCATCATCATGCTCACGGCGGTGAACGACGCCCCGACGGCCACCGAGGCCCTCGCGCAAGGCGCGATGGATTACCTCATGAAGCCGGTTGAGCTCGGCGACCTCGCCACCGCGCTCGAGCGCGCGCTGCACAAGCGCGCCCTGGCCATCGAACAGCGCAAGGTCGAACGCCTGATCCGCGAGGAAGTCGCCGCCCAGACGGAGGAGCTGCAGAACGAGCGCCGTGCCCTCCACTCGATGGTCGTGGAGACGGTGCAGGCGCTCGTGCGGGCGCAGGAGGCCAAGGATCCCTTCCTCCGCGGCCACTCCGACCGCGTGGCCGACCTCGCCGCCTCCATCGCCTCCACGCTTGGGCTGGCCGACGACGAGATTGACATCATGCGCATCGCCGCGCACGTGATGGACGTGGGCAAGATCGGCATCCGCGAATCGGTGCTGAACAAGCCGGGCGCGCTCACGGCCGAGGAGTTCGAGCACGTGAAGAGCCACGTGACGATGAGTGTCGAGATCCTCTCGGCCATCAAGCCGCTGGCCCGCGCCCTCGATCCGGTGCGCCACCACCACGAGCACTTCGACGGCAGCGGATATCCCGCTGGGCTGGCGGGCGAAACGATCTCCCTCGGCGGCCGCATCCTCGCCGCCGCCGACACCTACGACGCGCTGACGTCCAAGCGCGCTTGGCGCGAGCCGATGTCGCCCCCTGAGGCGGTGGCCTTCCTCGAAGCACGCAGCGGCTCGCTGCTCGATCCGAAGGTCTTCGCGGCCCTCCGCGCGGTGGTGACCCGCCGGAAGACGCTGCAGTTCCTCGATCCCTCGGCCGGCTGACGTCCCTGGCGCCGCGGCGCGGGTGAACGTCACGCCCCCAGTGGGCGTTAATCCCCTGATGCCTCCGCTCCGCGCCCTCTCCCGTTGGCTGGCGGCCGCCGCGTTCCTCGGCGCCGCCTCCCTCCCGGCCCAATCGGCCGATACGCTCCGCCTCACGCTCGAGGAGGCGGTCACGCGCATGCTGCGCACGTCCGACGAGGCGCGCATCGCCGATGCGCAGGTCGCCGTGGCGGATGCACAGGTGCTGGCCGCGCGCGCGGCCGGCCTGCCACAGTTGCGACTCAACTCGAGTTACTCACAGGTGCTGCGCAACGCCCGCGCCGACATCGTCGGTGCCGTCTTCGGCCAGCGCTACACCTACAACACCAACCTCCAGGTCCAGCAGTCGCTGTTCCAGGGTGGGCGCATCGTCGCCGCCTCGCAGGCCGCGGCGCGGGTGGAGCGCGCCGCGCTCGCGACCCGCGACGAGGCCCGTGCGCAACTCGCGGTGGATGCCCAGCGGGTCTATCTGGACGTGCTCTTCACGGCCCGCCTCGCCGCGATCCAGCAGCAGAACCTCGGCATCGCCGACGCTCGCCTGGAACAGGTGGAACAGCTCGAACGCGCCGGGCGCGCCTCACGCTACGACGTGGTCCGCGCGCGCGTCGAACGCGCCAACCTGGAACCCCTCGCGCTGCAGGCGGAGAGCCAGCGTGTGCTCGCCGAGCTCGAGTTGAAGCGACTGCTCGATCTTCCCATCGAGCGCCCGCTGCAGCTCACCACCGAACTCGATGCCGTGCGCATCCGCACGCTGGCCGAAGCCGCCCTTGCCGAGCGACGCCCGGCCGGTGTGCGCGGCACCGTGCGCGCGGCGCAGGCCACCGCCAGCGCCCGCGATGCCGGCGTGAAGGTCGCCCGGGCCGACCTGCTGCCGACCTTCAACGCGGCCTTCACCACCGGCTACCTCGCCCTGCCGCGATTCAACGGGCTCCCCACGGAGTTCGACCAACCCGACGGCTGGTACGCCGACCGCAACTTCGCCTTTTTCTTCAGCTGGCCGCTCTTCGATGGGCTCCGCGCCAAGGGAAACATCGACCTTGCGCAGGCCCAGGCGCAGCTGGCCGACCTCGACGTGCGCCGCGTGCGCGAGCAGGCGGTGGTGGACATCGAGCGTGCCCGCGCCGAACTCGTGCGCGCGCAGGCCGTGGTCGCCGCGCGCGAGACCACCGTGCGCGAAGCCGAGGAAGCCTTCGAGCTCGCCACGCTCCGCGTGGCCCGCGGCGTTGGCACGCAGCTTGAACTCTCCGACGCCCAGTTAGCATTGCTCACGGCGCGCTCGACCGACGCGCGCGCCCTCTTCGATCTCTATCTCGCGGTGGCCGAGCTCGCGCGCGTTCGCGCCGAGCCCATCCCCCTCCCTGACGGGACCACCGTGCCCACTCGCCCCTTCCGTTGATGTCCACGCGCTTCGCTTCAGTTCTCGCGCTGCTGTTCCTCACGCTCGGCTGCGAGAAGACGCCCGACGCGGCGGCAGCGCCCGGTGGGACCGCGGCGGCACCCGCCTCCGCGCCATCCGCTGGAAGCGCGGGGCGTAGCGCCGGCTCAGTGGTCCTCTCCGGCGCCGACCTCTACACGCTCGCGCCCGGCCTCATCGAGGACGGCGTGGCCATCAGCGGTGGGCTGCGCCCGATCGAGTCCGTGAGCGTGCGCGCCCGCATCGAGGGCGACGTCCTCGAGGTGGCGGTGCGCGAAGGTGACGCCGTGGCCCGCGGGGCCTTGCTGGCGCGCTTCGAGAGCACCGAGCAGGAAGCCGCGCTGGCCTCCGCGGAGGCCGACCGCCTCGCCGCTGAGACCGAGGCCACCACGGCCAAGTGGAACCTCGACCAGACGCGCGACCTCTTCGAGGCCGGTGCGATTCCCGAGCGCGATTTCCGCGCTGCCGAGCAGGCTGCGACGGCCGCCGCCGCACGGCTCGCCGCCGCCGACGCACGGCTGCGCACCGCCACGCTGGCCGCGCGCGACACGCGCGTGGTGGCGCCGGTGAGCGGCGTGATCGAGCGGCGCAGCATCGAACGCGGCGTGCGCGCCCAGCGTGGCGCCGAGCTCTTCGTGCTCGTGCGCACCGACGTGCTCGAGCTCACCGCAGCCGTCCCGGCGCGACTCTCGGGCGGCGTGCGCGCCGGTCAACCCGTGCGCTTCACTGCCGACGGCCGCAACATCGAAGGGCGCGTGGCTCGCATCAGCCCCACCATCGACCCCGCCTCGCAGTCCGTCACCGTGTACGTGCAGGTGCCCAACGCCGACGGCGCGCTCAAGGGGAACACCTTCGCCACGGGACAGATCATCGAGCGCGCCCTCGCCAACGAGCTGCTGATTCCCCAAGGCGGAGTGCGGCAGCCGCCCACCGGCGGCGATCCCTTCGCGTGGAAGGTCGTGGCCGGCAAGCTCGAGCGCGCCCAACTCCGACTCGGCATCGTGGATGAAGCCCGCGGCATGGTGCAGGTCCTCGAAGGACTCGCCGCCGGCGACCAGGTCGTGGTCGGCAATGTCGGCACGCTCGGCGCTGGCATGCAGGTGCAGCTCATCGGCGGGGAAGCCCCGCCTGCCGCCGGAGCCCGCTGATGTTCCTCTCCGACATCTCCATCAAACGGCCCGTGTTCGCCACCATGATGATGGTGGCACTGGTGGTGATCGGTGCGGTGGGCTTCACGCGACTCTCGGTGGACGAGTACCCCGACGTCACGTATCCCATCATCGTCGTGCAGACGCAGTACCCAGGTGCCTCACCCGAAGTGGTGGAGCGCGAGGTCTCCAAGCTCCTCGAGGAGGCGCTCAACACCACGCAGGGGCTCAAGGAGATCACCTCCACCAGCACCGAAGGCGCGTCGCTGGTGCGGCTGCAGTTCAACCTCGGCGTGGACGTGCAGGCCATGCAGCCCGAGGTGCAGGGCAAGATCGGCCGCATCCGCCGTGCCCTGCCGCGCGACATCGACGAGCCGATCGTCATCCGCTTCGATCCCAACGACCGCCCGATCATGAGCATCGCGCTCCAGAGCGACGCCCGGCCGATGCGCGAGTTGACTGACTTGGGCCGCGAGGTGATCAAGCCGCGGCTCGAGGCCATCCCCGGCGTGGGCGGCGTGCAGTTGGTGGGCGGCGCCACCCGCGAGATCCGCGTGGAGCTCGACCCCGCCTCGCTGCGCGCCTACGGGCTCTCCCCGGCCCTCGTCGTCGCCGCCCTCGAGCGCGAGAACCAAGAAGTGCCGGCCGGCCGCATCCAGCGCGGCGACAATGAGCGCCTCGTGCGCATCACCGGGCGCGTCACCGACCCGATGGCCTTCGGCGACGTCACGGTGGCCGTGCGCAACGGTGCACCGGTGCGCGTGCGCGACGTGGGCACCGTGATCGACGGCGTGGCCGAGGCGCGCACCGCGTCGTTCATGGGCGACGACCCCGCCCTCGCGCTCGACGTGCTCAAGATCTCCGGTTCCAACACGGTGGAAGTGGCCGACCAAGTGCGCGTCGTGGCGGACGAGCTGGTCCGCCAGCTCCCGGCCGACATCGAGCTCACCATCATCCGCGACGATTCGTCCAAGATCCGCGAGGCCCTCTGGGACGTGGAGCTCACGCTGATCCTCGGCGCGATCCTGACGGTGATGATCATCTACCTGTTCCTTGCGTCGTGGCGCTCCACCGTCATCACCGGGCTTACGCTACCGGTGGCGATCATCTCCAGCTTCTTCGCCATGTGGGCGTTCGGCTTCACGCTGAATACCATGACGCTGCTGGCGCTCTCGCTCTCCATCGGCCTGCTCATTGACGACGCCATCGTGGTGCGCGAGAACATCGTGCGCCACGTGGCCATGGGAAAGGACCACTTCACCGCCGCCCGCGAAGGCACCAGCGAGATCGGACTGGCCGTGTTCGCCACCACGCTGGCGGTGATCGCCGTGTTCATCCCGGTGGCCTTCATGGGCGGGATGATCGGCAAGATCTTCTTCCAGTTCGGCGTCACCGTGGCCTTCGCCGTGAGCGTGTCGCTCTTCGTGAGCTTCACGCTCGACCCGATGCTCTCCAGCATCTGGCACGACCCCGAGGCCGAGCACCATGGGCGCGATGCCAACGCGAAGGTCGGGCCGATCCGGCGCATCGCCCTGGCCTTCGACCGTGGCTTCGAGGCCATGGCCGACCGCTACCCGCCGCTGCTCAAGGTGGCGCTGCGGCATCGGTGGACGGTGCTCGCCGGCGCCGGTGCCTCGGTGGTGATTGCTTTCCTGATCGCCGCGCGGGTGGGCTTCACCTGGATGCCCGACTACGACGCCGGCGAGTTCAACGTGTCCTACCGCGTGCCGCCCGGTGCGCGCGTCGAGTACACCACCGGCAAAGGACGGGCGGTGGATTCACTCGTGCGCCGCATCCCCGAGGTCGAGTTCACCTACCTCACCGTGGGCTCGGGCTTCCGTGGCGGCGTGACCAATGGCCAAGTGTTCGTGAAGCTCAAGCCGGCCCACGATCGCGACCGCTCGATGGCCGAGATCCAGAACGAGCTCCGCCCGCTGCTCCGCAACGTGTCCGGCACGCGCGCCAGCATTGATGGCACGCGCTCGATCTTCGGCGGCTACCGCCAGCCAATCGTCGTGAACGTGCAGGGCCCTGAGCCGGCCCGCCTCAAGCTCATCGCCGGCGAGGTCAACGAGGTGATGCGCACCGTGCCGGGCATGGCCGAGCCGTTCTCCAGCGACGAAGGCGACATCCCCCAGCTCGACGTGCGCGTGGACCGCCAGCAGGCCTGGGCCGCCGGACTCGGCATCGGCAGCATCGCCAGCACCCTGCAGCCCCTCTTCACCGGCACCCGCGCCACTCGCTGGCAGGACGAGCAAGGCTACTCGCACGATGTGCGCGTCGTGTACCCGCAGTCGCTTCGCGCGTCGGCCGAGGACGTGGAGAACATTCCGGTGGCTTCGCCGACGGCCGATCCGCGCACGGGGCTCCCGGTGTCGATCCCACTGGCACAAGTGGCCGAGGTGCGCGCCGGCGTCGGTCCGCAGCAGATCGAGCGGCGCCAGCTCGAGCGGCAGATCTCGATCTCCGCGGCCGTGATGCCCGGTGCCGCAGTGGGAGACGTCGCCGCACTGACCGAGGCGGCGCTCGACTCCATCGTCCTCCCCGCCGGCTACCGCACCGTGTTCACCGGCGACGTCCAGAACCTCAACGAGACCAAGGGCTTCGTCCTCGAGGCGATCATCCTGGCGATCGTGTTCATCTACCTGATCCTCGCCTCGCTGTTCGGGTCCTTCCTGCAGCCCCTGGCGATCATGTTCTCCCTGCCCCTCTCGCTGCTCGGCGTGTCGCTGGCGCTGTGGTGGACCGGAGGCACCATCAACGTGATGTCCATGATCGGGATCATCATGCTGATGGGACTGGTGACGAAGAACGGCATCCTGCTGATCGACTTCGTGAACCAGGCTCGTGGTGAGGGGAAGGATCGGCTCAGCGCCATCCTCGAGGCCGGGCGCATCCGGCTGCGGCCCATCATCATGACCACGGCGGCGATGATCTTCGGCATGATGCCGCTTGCCCTGGCCATCGGCGAGGGCGCCGAACAGCGCTCCCCCATGGCCCACGCCGTGATTGGCGGGCTCATCACCTCGACCCTGTTGACGCTCTTCGTCGTGCCTGCGGTCTACACCCTGCTCGACGACCTCTCGACCTGGTTTGCCGCCCGCCGGCGGGTCCGGCAGGAGGCTGGCACGCCGCGTCCGGGCGACGCGCCGGCGCTCGCCAGCGAACGGGTCGGGAACCCCGCTTGACGGCGGGGGGTTGCCCAGTGTATTCAGCGGTCATCACGCGGGGCGCAAATCTGATCTAGGAGGCGACGATGCCTGGCAAGGAACTATTCGACAGCCTGTTCTCCGACCGGGACGACGACGAGGAGGCAGGGTATAGCAGCGGTGGCGGCGGCCGGTCATCCTCCTATGACGAGGACGACGAGGACGGCGGCTGGGCGGTCAACAAGGACCAGTCCGATTCGCTGTGGGACTCCACCGAGGAGTCCGACGACGACGAGGAAGAGGGGGGCGTCGCCCCGCTCGCGCCCGAGGAAGAAGAGGACGATGGCGATCTCTTCGGCGACTCGATTGCGCCGCGTCGGCGTGGCCGCAAGCCCGCCGAAAAGCCGATCGTGCGCAGCATCTTCGAGACCACCGGCGAGATGCCCGTGCCGGCCGCCGTCGCACCAGTCGTCGCGGCTGCCAAGGAAGTGCCGGCCAAGGCCGCGAAAGCCGTGAAGGTGGCCGAGACCAAGGTGAAGGCCGCGGCGAAGGTCGTGGAGAAGAAGGCCAAAAGCGCCGCCAACAGCGCCAAGAAGCAGGTGAAGGTCGCGAAGAAGGGCGCGGCCAGGGCGAAGAAGGCCGCGAAGAGTGCCGGTAAGAAGGTCGCGAAGAAGGCGAGCGCCGCGAAGAAGACGGCGAAGAAGCTCGTGAAGAAGGCGGCGACCAAGGCCAAGTCGGCAAAGAAGGCCGTGCGCAAGGTCGCCAAGAAAGTCACGAAGGCCGCGAAGAAGAAGTAGTCGTAACACGGCAGCGGGCGAGCTATCCGCGCCGGACATTCCGCGTTAGTCTTTGCGGACGATGTCGGACTCGCCCGTTGCCCTGCTCCGCGCCCACGCGCGGCACGCCCCATGGAATGCCCGGGGGCTCGCGTCTCACGCCACGGCGCTCGTAGACGCCGCAGGAATGCGCCCCACCAACACGTCGGCGCGCGCGACGCCGAGTGCGCGGGCCATCCGCTTCTACGTCGCCAACGGGCTGCTCGACCATCCCGAGGGAAAGGGCACCGCCGCAACGTATCACTACAAGCACCTGCTGCAGTTGCTGGCAATCAAGATCCGGCAGCGCGAAGGACAGACGCTGGATGTGATCAAGCAGGAACTCGCGGGCCAACAGGGCGACCAGCTCGAGAAGCGCGTGGCGGCGGCGCTCGCGCCGGCGCTCGGCAACGGCCTCGCCCATGCGACGATGGCGGAAGACACCGGGCCGGCGAATTGGCGCCGGATCGCCGTTGGCGACGGCATCGAACTGCACGTGCGGGAAGACTCGCCGGCGGCGCGCGAATCGGCCCTGGTCGCCCTGCGCGAAGCGATCCGCGCCGCCATCGGACGCGAAGACCTGCGGTAGCGGCCTCTTGCCCGCATTCACGTGCGGCACGACATTAGCTCACGATGGCTCCCGCCCCTCGACGCCGGCCCCCGTCGCGCACGGTGTTGCTGGATCGTGCAATCGAGGTCCTGCCGATCTTCCGGCTCTCCGATTCCTCGGACGACGCCGTGGTCACCTTCACCGCCGATTCCGGCGGACGTTGGCGCGTCCTCCCAGCCCCCGGTGAACGCCTGCCCGGCACCTTCGACCAAGACGTCTTCGTCGAACTCTGCCGCCGCTACCACGAGAGCGGACTCCCCACCGACGGCACGCTCTCCTTCACGCTCCACGCCTTCCTGCGCTCCATGGGACGCCGCGTGGACGGCCGCACCTACGAACAACTCCGCGGTGCCCTCGCGCGCCTCGAACGCACCGTCCTCGAGAGCGAAGGCGCCTGGTATGACGCCAAGGCCCGCGCCCACCGACCCGTGCGCTTCACCCTGCTCTCGGCCGTCGCCATCGACCGCCGCCGCCTCACCGACCGCGACCAGTTCGCGCTGTTCCCCGCCCTCGCCTCGAACGAGCCCGGCGACGCCCGCGTGACCCTCGATCCGCACCTGCGCAGCAATATCGCCGCCGGCCACACGGTCACGCTGAACGCCCAGAAGTACGGCGCCCTCTCCTCCCCTGTCGCGCGGCGCCTCTACCGTCTCCTCGACGCCCACTTCGCCGAGCACGACGAAGCGACCTGGCAGCTCACCCTCGAGCGCCTGGCCGAGCTGCTCCCGCTCACCCAACGCTATCCCTCGCACCTCCAGCGGGTACTGCAGCCCGCACACGAGATGCTGGTGACGGCGGGAATCGTGAGGAGCACGAGAATCCAACAGGAGGGACGAGTGTGGGTCGTGAGGTACGAGACGTAAGCCGGAAGGCTCAAGACGGAAGACGAAAGACGAAAGGTGAGGCAATCCCCTGCCTTCCGTCTTCCCCCTTCCCTCTTCCGTCTCGAATCGGAACTCCCAGTGGCCCCCCGCGTATTGCCTGAGTACTATCCGAAGCCCCTCTCTCAGGCCTTCCGCATGCCCCGTCCTCGCCACGTCGCCCTCGTCGCCTTGCTCCTCGTTCCCCTGATCACCGGGGCCTTCGTGGTGCAGGAACGCGCGGCGCTCAACTCCGCCCGCCTCTTCGACCAGGTGCTCTCCCTGGTGGGCGAGCGCTATGTCGATTCCCTCGGCGCCAAGGAACTCTACGAGCGTGCCGCTCGCGGCCTCGTGGACGGGCTCAAGGATCCCTACTCCGAGCTCTACACCCCGGCCCAGCTCGAGACCTTCAACACCACCACCGGCGGCTTCTACGGCGGCGTCGGCATGCTCATCGAGGATCAGCAGGGCACGATCATCGTGAGCCGCGTCTATCCCAACACACCGGCCGAGGAGGCCGGGATCCGCGAGGGCGACCGCATCGTCGGCGTGGACACCAGCTCCACGCGCGGCTGGCGCATCGACCAGGTCTCCGGCGGCCTGCGCGGCGTGCCGGGCACCAAGGTGAAGGCGCGTTTCCAGCGCCCCGGCGTGCCGCAGCCCTTCGAAGTCGAGTTCACGCGCCGCACGGTGCGCATCCCGGCCATCCCTTACGCACTGATGCTCGAGCACGAGGTGGGCTACATCCCCGTGCAGCAGTTCAACGAGACCACCACGCGCGAGTTCGCCGAGCGGTACCGTCGCCTGATGGCCGAAGGCGCGAAGGGCCTGGTCATTGACCTGCGCGGCAACTCCGGCGGGTTCCTCGACCAGGCGCTGGAGATGGTGAATTTCTTCATCCCACGCGGCGCCGAGATCGCCTCGGTGCGTGGGCGGGCCGGCGAGATCGAACGCTACGTGGCCGAGGCCACCCCGCTCGCGCCCAGCGTCCCCGTCGTCGTACTCACCGACGGCTACTCGGCCTCGGCGTCCGAGATCGTCGCCGGAGCCCTGCAGGACCACGATCGTGCCCTCGTCGTCGGCGTCACCTCCTTCGGGAAGGGGCTTGTGCAATCGGTGTTCCGCCTCGAAGGCGGCTACGCCATCAAGCTGACCACCGGCAAGTGGTACACGCCGAGCGGACGCTCCATCCAGAAGGAACGCGTGCTGGATGGCAACGGCCGCCTGATCGAGGTCATGCCCGATTCGACCCTCGAGAGCGACAGCGTGCGCGCGGCGCGCCCGCTTTACCGCTCCACCAATGGCCGGCCCGTGTACGGCGGGGGCGCCATCACGCCTGACGTGATCGTTCCGTACGACACCATCAGCGCCGCCGAGCAGCGCCTCGCGCGCAGCCTGGTCCCGCGCTCGCAGGACGTCTATCTCGCGCTCTACGACTACGCCTTCTCGATGAAGGACCAGGTGCGTCCGGACTTCACCGTGACGAGCGCCATGCGCGACGGATTCCGCGAGCGCCTCGAGGCAAAGGGTGTCACCGTGGACCGCGCGGAGTGGGATGCCGGCCGCGCCTACGTGGACCGCCTCCTGCTCGGCCGCATCGCGCGCCTGGCCTTCGGGGACTCCACCGCCAAGCGGCGCGAGCTCCCGGACGACACCCAGCTCCGCACCGCCATTGATCTCCTGCGCCGTGGGCGTAGCACCGCCGAGCTCCTCGCATTGGCCCCGCCCATCGCGATGCCGGCCACGACGCCGGCTGCGGCCCGCCCGCCGCGCACGTCCGAGCCCGTCACGCGCCGTCCGGACTGACCACCGTACCCCTCCGAATCCCACCGATGTCGAAGCAGCTCCTGATTGCCGTCGCGCTCCTTGGCGCGACGGCCTGCGCCGAACGCTCCCCTGCCGTCTCCCGCGATCCCGCACCACAGGAGTCGCGATTCGCCAATCTCCGGCAGATCACCTTCGGTGGTGAGAACGCCGAGGCGTACTGGGACGCCAGCGGCGAGTGGATCACCTTCCAGTCCACCCGCGACGGGCGCGCTTGCGACCAGCAGTACGTGATGCGGGCCGACGGCACAGGCATCACCCGGGTGTCTGACGGGCGCGGCAAGACCACCTGCGGATGGTTCCTGCCGGGCAGCGAGCGCCTGTTCTTCTCGTCGAGCACGGCCCACGACGAGTCCTGCCCCGTACGCCCCGATCCCTCGCAGGGCTACGTCTGGCCGCTCGACAAGTACGACTTCTACACGGTGAACCGCGACGGCTCCGACCTGCGACGGCTCACGAACTACGACACGTACACGGCCGAGGGCATCCTCTCGCCCGACGGCACGAAGATCGTCTTCACGTCGCTAAAGGACGGCGACCTCGACATCTATACCATGAACGTGGACGGCAGCGACGTCCGCCGCCTGACCGACACGCCCGGATACGACGGCGGGCCCTGGTGGTCACCGGACGGCACGAAGATCGTCTACCGTGCCCATCACCCGAAGGACTCCGCCGAGCTCGCCCAGTACCAGGACCTCCTGGCCAAGGGCCTCATCCGCCCCAGCAAGGTCGAGCTGTTCGTGATGAACGCCGACGGCAGCGACCAGCGGCAGATCACCGCCCTGGGCGGCGCCAACTTCGGCCCGTCGTGGAGCCCCGACGGCACGAAGATCATCTTCTCGTCCAACTTCTTTGCCCCCCGCAGCGGGAACTTCGAGCTCTTCCTCGTGAGCGCCACCGACTCCCTCGCCGGCCCCGACCGGATTGAGCAGGTGACGTTCAACGACTCCTTCGACGGCTTCCCGATCTTCCACCCGAACGGCCGGCAGCTCCTGTGGGCGTCCAACCGCCACGGTGCCACCCAAGGCGAGACCAACCTCTTCATCGCCGATTTCAAGTGGTAGTTTTGTAGGAGCGTTGGTCTTCCCCCGGAGGAGCTCCACATGGAATACCTGTTTGGCGCGATCGTCCTTGGCGTCGGCGTCGTGCTGGCCAAGGCCATCCGCATCATCGGTCAGGCCGAGGTGATGGTCGTCGAGCGGCTCGGCCGCTTCAATCGCGTGGCGCGGTCGGGGCTCAACATCCTGATCCCCTTCATCGAACGCCCGCGCACCATTGATGTCCGTTACCACGAGTCCGACATCGCCGGACTCAAGAAACTGGTGCAGACCACCGTCGCCCGCATCGACCTGCGCGAGCAGGTGTTGAACTTCCCGTCGCAGCCGGTGATCACCAAGGACAACGTGACCATCGACATCGACGCCGTGATGTACTACCGCGTGGCCGATCCGCAGAAGGCCACGTACTCGGTGCAGAATCTCCCGTTCGCGCTCGAGACGCTCACCCGCACCACGCTGCGCAACATCGTCGGCGACATCGAGCTCGACCAGACGCTCGCCTCGCGCGACATGATCAACAAGAAGATGCGAGAGGTGATCGAGGAGGCCTCCATCGGCTGGGGCGTGGACGTCACCCGCGTGGAGCTCCAGAGCATCGAGCCGCCACGCGACATCCAGCAGTCCATGGAACTTCAGATGCGCGCCGAGCGCGAGCGCCGCGCGGCTGTGACCAACGCCGAGGCGTCGAAGCGCGCGGCGATCCTCGAGTCCGAAGGCCAGAAGGAAGCGCAGATCCGCAAGGCCGAGGGCGAGAAGGGCGCGGCCATCCTCCGCGCCGAGGGCCTCGCCACCGCGCGCCTCGCCATGGCCGACGCCGAGGCCGAGGCGGTGCGCCGCATCGCCGCCTCCTTGCCGCCAGGCGAAGCCGCCACCTACCTGCTCGGGCTCAAGTACATCGAGGCCTTGCCGCAGATCGCCCAGGGCAAGGGCACCAGCATCTTCCTCCCCAGCGAGGCCACCGGCGTGCTCGGCGCCATCGGCGGCATCAAGGAGATGCTGCGTGGCAGCGGCGGCATTGCCGGCGCCGACCGCCCCGCCCCCAGCGTGACGGCATTCCCGGGACTGCCGGACTCCAAATAGTGGCCGAGAAGAAGCTCACCAAGGAGCGGGCGCTGCTCATCGCCAAGGCGCACGCCTGCGCCCATTGCAAGGAGTACACGTACCGGCGTCTCACCGTGAAGGTGGCGCCGAAGGCCATCGCCGAGGAGTTGAACGCCGTCTGGGTCGCCACCAAGATCTGCGGCGTGTGCGACTACAAGGAGGAGATCGGCATCGCCGAGGACGGCGAAGTGGTCTTCTCCGGCTGATGGCACCGCTCGACCTCACGCGCCTCGCGGTCGGCGACCGCGTGCAGCACGAGCTGCTCGTGCGCGAGCGCGAGGACAAGATCACCAAGACCGGTGACCCCTTCATCACGCTCAAGCTCGGCAATGCCAGCGGCGTGATCGGCGCCAATGTGTGGAAGGAGGACGTGCCGCAGGTGCAGGGCGTGCGGCCCGGGCAGGTGGTGCAGGTGATCGGCGTCATCGAATCCTACCAAGGCCGGCGCCAACTGAAGCTCACGGCGCCGCCGCGTGTGGTGCCCGCCGGCGCCGCCACCATCGAGGACTTCCTCCCCCGCATCACCCAGCCGGCGCTCGAGCTCTGGGCCAAGGTGGACGCCTGGCGCGGCGAGATGCGCGGCGCGCTGCGGCGCGCCGTCGATCTCTTCTTCGCCGACGAGGCGTTCCGCGACGAGTTCGCCCGCGCCCCCGGCGCCGTGCGTGGGCACCACGCCTTGGTCGGCGGGTTGCTCCTGCATTCCTGCGAGGTCGCCGAAGTCGCACGGGCCTCCGCCATGGTGATGAATGGGAACGTCGCCCTCATCACCGCGGGTGCGCTCCTGCACGACATCGGCAAGGTGCGCGCCTACTCGGTGGACCTTGCCGGCTTCGACTACACGCGCGCCGGCCAACTGCTCGGCCATGTGGTGCTGGGCTCGCTGATGCTCGACGAACGCCTGGCGACCCTCCCGGCCGCCTCAGCCCTCAGTGAAGAGCAACGCCTCGAACTGCACCATTTCATCCAGTCGCATCACGGCGTGCTCGAGTTCGGCGCCGCCGTGAAACCGATGACCCTCGAGGCCGAGATCCTGCATTACGCCGACCAGACGTCAGCGAAGGGGTACGACTTCGCCGCCGCCGTCACCGACGGCGACCTCTTCCCGGCCGAGTCCACCGAGTTCTCGGCCAAGCGGCACTGGCAGCTCGAGCGCCGGATCTGGAAGCGCCAGCATCGCTGGGATTAAGGGCTCGCGGGTCCGTTAGATTTCAGCCATGACCACGATCCGACAGGACGACTTCATCCAGTCCATCGCGGACGCCCTCCAGCACATCTCCTATTACCACCCGCTGGACTACATCCGCGCCCTCGCCGACGCCTACGCGCTCGAGCAGAGTCCGGCCGCCAAGGACGCCATCGCGCAGATCCTCACCAACTCGCGCATGTGCGCCGAGGGCCACCGCCCCATCTGCCAGGACACCGGCATCGTGGTCGTCTTCCTCAAGGTCGGAATGAACGTGCGCTGGGACGCCACGCTCTCGGTGCAGGAAATGGTCAACGAGGGCGTACGGCGCGCCTACCTCAACGCCGAGAACACGCTGCGCGCGTCCATCGTCGCCGACCCGGCGTTCTCGCGGAAGAACACGCGCGACAACACCCCCGCCGTGGTGCACTACGAGATCGTTCCTGGTGACGTGGTCGAGGTGAAGCTCGCCGCCAAGGGCGGCGGCTCCGAGAACAAGTCCAAGTTCGCCATGCTCAATCCCAGCGACTCCATCGTGGACTGGGTGATGAAGACCGTCCCCACGATGGGCGCCGGCTGGTGCCCGCCTGGCATGCTCGGCATCGGCATCGGCGGCACCGCCGAGAAGGCCATGCTCATGGCCAAGGAGTCGCTGATGGAGCACATCGACATGGCCCAGCTCAAGCAGCGGGGGCCGAAGGATAAGATCGAGGAGTTGCGCATCGAGCTGCACGACAAGATCAACTCCCTCGGCATCGGCGCGCAGGGACTGGGCGGACTCTCCACCGTCCTCGACGTGAAGATCTTCGACACGCCGACCCACGCCGCGTCGAAGCCCATCGCGATGATTCCCAACTGCGCCGCCACGCGGCACGCCCACTTCACGCTCGACGGATCCGGCGCCGCCACGCTGCCGGTGCCCAGTCTCGCCGATTGGCCCGACGTCACGTGGATGCCGGACGTCAACGCCAAGCGCGTGGATCTCGACACGCTCACGCCGGCCGTCGTCGCCAGCTGGAAGGCCGGTGACCGCCTGCTGCTCAACGGCAAGCTCCTCACCGGGCGCGACGCCGCTCACAAGCGCATCGCCGACATCTTCGCCAAGGGCGAGTCGCTGCCCAACGGCGTGGATTTCACCAACCGCGTGATCTACTACGTGGGTCCGGTGGACCCCGTGCGCGACGAGGCCGTCGGCCCGGCCGGCCCGACCACGGCCACGCGCATGGACAAGTTCACCGAAATGATGCTCGAGAAGACGGGCCTCATCGCGATGATCGGCAAGGCCGAGCGGGGCCCCAGCGGGCTCGAGGCCATCCGCAAGCACAGGGCCGCCTACCTGATGGCCGTGGGCGGCGCCGCCTATCTCGTCTCCAAGGCCATTCGCTCGTCGCGCGTGGTGGCCTTCGAGGATCTCGGGATGGAAGCCATCTACGAGTTCGAGGTGGAGGAGATGCCGGTGACGGTTGCGGTGGACGCCGCCGGCAACAACGTGCACGAGAGCGGACCCAAGGAATGGCAGGAACGGATTCGGAACCTTCCCGTGTTGCAGGCGTAAGGCGGGCGTGACCCGACTTCTCGCCGCGCTGGCCTTCGCGTTGCTCGTCGCACCGCTGGCTGCACAGGGCCCGCTGTTTCCGGCGCGCCCCACGGGCTTCGTTTCCGATTTCGCCGACGTGATCTCGGCCGCCGACGAGGCGCGCATCACGCGGCTCATCGAGATCGTGCAGGCCGGCTCCCAGGGTGAGATCGCCGTCGTAACCTTACGCGACATCGGTGCCCGCGAGGCCCTCGATGTCGCCCTGGAGATCGGCCGCGCCTGGGGTGTCGGCGCGCGCGCCGCCATCGGCGACCGCGCCCGCAACGCCGGCGTGGTGGTGCTCCTGATTCCCAAGGAGACCGCGAGCGACGGCAGCGGACAGATTGCCATCAGCACCGGCCAGGGCGCGGAAGGCTTCCTGCCCGACGGCGTGACGGGCGACATTCGCCGGGAGGCCGTGCCCCTCTTGACGCAGGGCAACTATGGCGGGGGGCTCGCACTCATCACCGCACGCCTCGCCGAGCGGTACGCGAGGGAGTTCAACTTCGCGTTGGATTCCACACTGGTGCCACCGCGGCGCGTACGGCAACGCGAAGGCATCCCGCCGATGGTCATCATCATCGCCATGTTCGTGCTCCTCTCGCTTTTTGGCGGTGGTGGCGGGCGGGGCGGGCGGCGACGGCGTGGAATCGTCGTGCTGCCCTTCCCGATGGGCGGGGGCTTTGGCGGCGGGTTCGGCGGCGGGGGCGGATTTGGCGGGGGCGGGTTCGGCGGGTTTGGCGGCGGCGGCGGGTTCTCCGGTGGCGGCTCAGGCGGGAGGTTCTAGGTGGCGACGATGACACTCGAAGGGCTCACGGAGCGGATCACGGCAGCGTTCGGCGAGGAGTGCACGGCAGTGGTGCAGTACGGCGGCTCGCCCACAAGCAACAACGTGCTCGTGATCGTGCGCGCGCTGCGTCCTGCGGCGCTGCGTGCCTCGGCCACCGCCATCGCGGCCTGGCAGAAGGCCGGTCATCGCGCCCCGCTGATCCTCACCGAAGCCGAGTGGCGGTCCAGCCGCGACGTGTTCGCCATGGAGCACGCCGACATCAACGCGCGCCATCGGTTGCTCGCCGGCGCGCTCCCGGCGGTCGGCGCGCCCAGCCTCGACGACGTGCGCCATCAACTTGAGTACGAGGCGATGGGCGCGCTGATTCACCTGCGACAGGGCGCACTCGCGACGGCCGGGAATCCACAGCGCACGCTGGAGCTGCTCACACTCGTCAAGGGTACCGTGATGGCGCTGCTGCGCGCGCTGTTGCGCGTGCACGGGGATGCGATACCTGACGACGCCGTGGCAGTTGTGCGCCAGGCCGCTGAGCGCGCCAGTTTCGATCCGGCAGCCGTCCTGGAGATGCTGTCGCATGCGGGTGGCGTCCGCTCCATTCCGCCCGCCCGCGCCGACGAAGTGCTCGACGGATGCCACGCCGCGCTCAAAAAGCTCGTGGCGCACGTGGATGCCATGGTGCATCCGGATGCCCCTGCCGTGGACTGACACCCGCCGTCGTGGCGGACGTACTGTGACCATTGCTGACCCTCACCTGGAGTTTTCGCACATGAAGGCCAAGTGGACCGTTCCGTTCCTCACCCTGCTGCTCTCGGCTTGCGGCTACAACACCATCCAGACCATGGATGAGACGGCGGCCGCTGCCAAGCAGCAGATCGAGGTGCAGTTGCAGCGCCGCGCCGATCTCGTGCCGAACCTGGTCGAGACGGTGAAGGGCTTCGCCGCGCAGGAAGAGGCGATCTTCACGGAAGTGGCGCAGGCGCGTGCCGCGCTGTCGGGCGCCGTGACCGGCGGAAACATGACCGAGATGGCGAACGCCAATCAGGGCCTCACCGGCTCGCTCGGGCGACTCCTGGCGATCGCCGAGGCGTACCCCACGCTCAAGAGCGACCAGAACTTCCTGCGCCTGCAGGATGAGCTGACCGGCACCGAGAATCGCATTGCCGTCTCGCGCACCGATTACAACAATGCCGTGCGTGACTACAACGCATACATCCGGAAGTTTCCGGCGGTGCTGACCGCGAAGGTCATCGGCGCCAAGGCGCGGGAGTACTTCGAGGTGACGGCTCCCGAGAATCGCGAAGCGCCCAAGGTCTCCTTCTAGCCACTCCACCCATGACTCGTCTCGTCCTCGCGCTCGCGCTGGTGGTCGCCGCCGCGGCGCCGGTCCGCGCCCAGACGCCGGACCACGACGCGGCGTACGCCGTCGTCACCAAGCTCTTTGATGCCATGCGGGCACGCGATACCGCGACGATGCGCGCGTCGTTCGTTGAGGGCGCGTCGCTACAGTCGGTTGGCGCCGCCGGCGTACGCACCGATGCGATCAGTGCGTGGATTGGCGGCGTGGCCGGCGCCCCCGCCGGACTCGTGCTCGACGAGAAGCTCGCGAATCCCGTCGTCCAGGTGAGTGGTTCGCTCGCAAGCGTTTGGGTGGACTACTGGTTTTACGCCGGTGATCGCTTTTCGCACTGCGGTGTGGACGCGTTCGTGCTCGGCAAAGTCGGTGGCGACTGGAAGATTCTCTCGGTGGCTGACACTCGGCAGCGCGAGGACTGCCCACCGTATCCGGGCTCGTGAGAGTGGGCGAATAGGACCCAAAAGAGGGCATTTCCCAGACGTTGTGTCGTGTCCATCTGCCGTCGCGAAATGATTCTCCTGCAAGGATTTAGCCGCCTGCCTGCATTAGGACTCGACATCCGCGACACTTATGTTACGCGCAACTTGTGGTGCCACTTGGATTTACGGCTTTTGTGATTAGGTTTCTGTCATAGCCCAAGGGGCGGCATAGGACCGCCGCTCCTCCTGTGCACCCAGACGGAGACCGTATGCGGAAGCCACGACCGAACTCGTACAACCCCGCGCAGGCCCTCCACCTTATCGCGAGCGATCGCAATGGCGATGCGCTCAGCTGCCCGTCCTGCTCCGGATCCATCGAGCGGGAACCGGGCGACGCACCGCCCCCACCGCGCTCCCATGTGACGTTGAAATGCGTCGCGTGCGGCCGCGTGGCTCGGTACATCGCCGGCGCAGCCTGACCCTTTTTCTGCAGGAGCACCATCCCGATGGCGCGCATCACCGGCACCGTGAAGTGGTTCAACGACGCGAAGGGCTTCGGCTTCATCCAGCGCGAGGGGGGCCCGGACGTGTTCGTGCACTTCAGCGCGATCTCCGGCAGCGGCTTCAAGTCCCTGGCGGAGGGCGACAAGGTCGAGTTCGAAGTCGTGGACGGCCAGAAGGGACCTCAGGCAGCGGACGTCACGAAGGTGTGACCGTTCGTGCCGTCGATGCAACGACGCCCCTGACCGCGTACCGGTCGGGGGCGTCGTGTGTTCGGGGCCATCGCGCTCACGCCGACAGCGGCAACTCCATTTGCTGATGACGCGCGCGACGCCCAATCGAGGGCGGCGCGATGGCCGGCAACCGTGGCTCGATGACGACCTCGGGTTGGTCGGCCAGCGGAGAGGCGTCGCGAAGGAGTTCGGCGGTCTGATACCGGAGCTGCATCGTGCGGAGTGGCGCGGCCAACGGATCCCGATCACCGGCGGCGAAGGCCGCGGCTTCGGCGCGGACGTCCTCCGGGAGGAGCCGAGCCAAGGGATGCGACATGAGGCGATCCGCCTCGGTCGCATCGCGCACGGATAGGGCTGCAATCAGGGCATCTAGGTAGCCGAGCAAGGCGCCTCCTTTTGCCGTTAGATACACACTGCAACTAAAACATACCCCGGACAAGGGGGGATGTGTCACCGTTCTGTTGCGATCAGCATCGGCTCAGGTCAGCGACTCGAACCGGACAGCACGGGGAAGTGCCTTCCGCCGCCGCGGGGCGTACCGGAACAGCTGGGCCGGGCGCCCCCGGCCCTCTGAGCGCCAGGCGTCCGTGGGCTCCACCAGGTGCGCGGCCATCAGCGTCCGCCGGAACGATGCCTTGTGCAGGCGACGCTCCAGCAGGAGTTCGTAAAGCGCCTGCAACTCCGAGAGGGTGAACGTCGCCGGCAGCAGCCGGAACGCCACCGGTTCACGATCGAGCCGCTCCCGCAACGCGCTCAGCGCGCTGCGCAACAGTGGAGCCTGTGGCCCGGTGGGCTGCTTCGGGTAGCTTGCCCATCGATGCCCTGCCGGGGCATCGGTGCCGACAGTGACCAGCACCAAGTACCCGATCGTGAGCGTCGTTTCATTGAAGGCGCCAATCTGCGCGATCCACGCCGGTGCACGGCCAAGTGTTGCGCGGGCGAAGTTCGCCGCCGCGTCGTCGAGCGCCGCATCCGCCCGCAACGTCATCTCCGGCAGCGACACCTGCCGGCGGTCACCGCCATCCTCCGTAAGGACGGCCAGGCTCCCGCCCACGAGCGTGCAGCAGACCAGCGCAAGGTTGGGGGCAGGACGGCCGGGCATCCCGGCTAATTAGTATCGGTCAGATACTAAAGTCAAGCGCGCTCAGTGCGCGATCGTGCCCTGCTTGGTGGTGTCCACGTCGTCCTGCTGGCCCGTCTTGAACAGGAACGCTTCCATGTTCCGGGTCAGGAACTGCCGCGCCTGCGGGTCCATCACGTTCAGGCCGTAGTGGTTGATCAGCATCGTCTGCTGCTTCAGCCACAGTTGCCAGCAGTCGGGACAGATACCGTCGAGAATGCGGGCGCCGATGGCCCCGGGGAAGGGGGCGCGGTCGAATCCCGCCTTCGTGGTGCCGCAACGGGCGCAGGTGATGTCAGCCATTCGAACAGGACTCCGGACGTCGAGAGTGTCAGCGGGGAAATCTAGTGGGTGCTCCGTCCCATGGAGGCCGACGGCGCGAAATGCGCCGACAGCCATTCGACCGTCTTCGCCGCGACGTCCTCCCAGCCACGGTCCACGGTGAGCACGTGCCCCGCGCCCTCCACCCACACCACCGTCTTCTCGGCACTGCCGATCCGCGTGAGCGCCCGTCGACTCTGGTCTTCCGGCAGCCGATTGTCCTCGCGCGACTGCACGAAGAGCAGCGGCGCCTTCACGAACCCCAGCCGCGGTACCACCCCTTCGGCAATCACCTCGAGCGCCTCCAGCGATCGCCGCGTGGAACAGCCGTAGG
The DNA here is from genome assembly GCA_024710705.1 of Gemmatimonadaceae bacterium. Lineage (GTDB taxonomy): Bacteria > Gemmatimonadota > Gemmatimonadetes > Gemmatimonadales > Gemmatimonadaceae > Pseudogemmatithrix. Next base: position 27,050 of record JANJUF010000007.1, read on the forward strand.
CGATCATCCGGCGCTGCGCCTCGGGATCCTGGATGGATCGGCCGCCGCCGCCGCTGATGTGCGCCGTCACCAACGACCACAGGCGCGCCGTGCTCACCGCCACCTGCATGCCGCGCGGCGTGAACAGCATCGGCGCGTAGAGCACCACGCCATCCACCTCGGCCTCGGCCGCCAGCCAGCAGGCCAGTGCGCCTCCCATCGAGAGCCCACCCACCACGACCACCGCATGGGACGCGCGCAGGCGGGCGTACTCTTCGCGGACAAGATGCAGGACGTCGGCCGCATGCCACGCATCCCAAGCCTTCAGCGAGCGCCCGTGCCCGGGCAGCAGCGGCACCGACACCGTCCATCCCGCCGCATGGACGCGCTGCGCAATGCCATCCACCGACTGCGGCGAGTCGTTGTAGCCGTGCAGCAACAAGAGCGCGCGGCCGCTGGAGCCTGCGTACGCGCGCGGCTCGGCGCCAACGATGATCCCTTCCGTATTCACGGGAAATCGCTGGGCAAAACGGGCCCGTCGGCGCGCGGCGCGTCCGGCGCGTTGCGCCCACACCAATGCTGCGATGAAGCCCAACCAGAGCGCGGTCCCCACGCTCAGTATCGTGGCACCGAGGGATCCACCTCCGCACTCCAGCGATCGATCCCGCCACTCACGTTGTGGACGCGCGGAAAGCCGGCGGCGCGCAGGTAATCCGCCACCATCGCGCTGCGCGTGCCGTGGTGGCACAGCACCGCAATCGCCCGTTGGCGCGGCAAGGTGAGGTGACGGGCCGGGATCAATGCCATCGGGATGTGCTGCGCGCCGTCAATGGAGGCCGTCGCCACCTCCCAGTCTTCACGCACGTCCACGAGCAGGAGGTCCCCGCGCAGCAGCGCCCGCTGCAGCTCCTGCGGCGAGATGTCGCGCGCATCGGGCGCCGCAGGTGACTCCCCGCAGAAGGCCGCGTAGTCCTCGAGCAAGTCGGTGCGGGTGCGCGTCGCACACCATTCGCAGCCCGGGTCACGCTCCACGCCGATTTCCGTGAAGTGCATCTGCAGGGCATCCACCACCAGCAGGCGCCCCACGAGTGGCGAGCCGATCCGCAGCAGCAGCTTCAGCGCCTCGGTGGCCTGCAACGTGCCGAGGAGTCCCGGCAGCACGCCGAGCACACCACCCTCGGCGCAGCTGGGCACGCTCCCGGCCGGTGGCGGCTCCGGATGCACGCAGCGGTAGCACGGACCCCCGGGTGCACCGAACACCGAAAGTTGCCCCTCGAAACGATGCACGCTCGCCTGCACCAACGGCTTGCGCTCCAGCACGCAGGCGTCGTTCACGAGATAGCGCGTCGTGAAACTGTCGGTGCCATCCACAATCACATCGTAGTCGGCGATGATGCCGCGGGCGTTGTCGCGCGTCAGCGCCACCTCCCAAGTGTCGAGTCGCACGCCGGGATTGAGTGCCTCGAGCCGCGCGCGCGCCGAGGAGGCCTTGGGGCCGCCGACGCTCGCGGTGTCGTGCAGGATCTGGCGCTGGAGATTGTGCAGGGCCACCTGGTCGTGGTCGAGCAGGCCGAGCCGTCCGACGCCCGCTGCCGCGAGATACAGCGCCGCGGGTGAGCCCAGACCGCCCAAACCGATCAAGAGCACCGACGCGCCGGCCAGGCGCTCCTGCCCCGCCTCGCCCACCTGCGGCAGGGTGAGATGTCGGGCGTAGCGCTGACGGTCTTCACGCGAAAGCGGCATGGGCGGAATATACGTGAAGGGGCACCGCCGCTCGGGCGATGCCCCTTCACCGTCGCAGGAGTGGTCCCGGAACCACCCCCGCTCCGTCCCTGCGTCGCGCTACCGCGCGCCGCTGACTGCCCGTGTTGCCCGCTCCAGCGCCGCCGTGGCGGCATCGAATCGCGCCACCAGATCCGCCAGTTCCTCGGCGAACAGCGCCTCGGTTCCGTAGCGTATCGCTTCGTTCACCGACGGGAACACCATGTTGCTGTAGCCGTTATCGACATCGGCCACGTATATGAGATTCCTATACCAGGGCCTTCCGCGCAAGCCCTCCGGCCGTGTCATCGCACGTTCGACGTCGCGCAAGGCAGCGTTGGTCGCCACCTGTCGGGCGCGCGGCAGCGTGCCGGCGAGCGCCGAGTCACGCGCCGCGGCGAAACCCTGCGCCGCGTGCTCCATGCGGTCGATCGCGCTCGCGAGCGGCGCCGAACTGCCCCGCCACCCCTTCGCCGCCAGGGCGCGATCCACCGGCGGAAGGTATCGCCGCATGGCGCGTGCGAACTCCACATAGTCGTAGGGCAGCACATCGGCATTGGCGAGCCGCATCATCATCGCCGCGCCGATCCTCGCGGCCGTCGCATGGTAGCGATAGCCCACGTCACCGAAGCGTTCCTGGAACGTGTACGAGTCGTAGTTCGAGTGGTAGATGCCGTTTCCGCCGCCGAAACCCCAGTCGCTGTGCGGGATGCCGAGGTGGTTGTAGAAACCGGCGAAGTCCGAGCCGCCGCCGGGATCGCCCATCGCCGGTTCCTCGCCGTCGGCCACCCGCGCGCGACGGCGCCAGACCTCGTACACACTCCCTTCCCCATTCGGGTCGGGAACCGCGCGCGTCACGTCGCGCAGTACGCTCCGCAGGCTTGGCGTGCCACCGCCGCCGAAGTTCGGTCCGCTCGCCGACGCATCCTGGTTCAGGTAGGCCACCGCGCCGCGCATCAAACGCAGGGAGTCGTCCTCCACGTACTCGGTGGAACCCACCAGGCCCCACTCCTCGGCGTCCCAGGTGGCAAACACCATCGTGCGCCGGGGCCGCCAGCCGGTGCGCACCTGCTCTGCCACCGCGCGCGCCGCCTCGATCACGCTCACCGTGCCCGAGACGTTGTCCACCGCACCCGGACTCCACGCATCGCGATGGGCGCCGATGATCACGAGCTCGTCGGGGAACTCCGTGCCCCGGATGATGCCGTAGGTGTTCCAGATGGTCTTCAGCGCGGCGGTGGCCGAGTCGCTCTGCACGCGCACGCGGGCCACGACCGGGCCCGGGCCCACGTGGTAGCGGAACGCGAGTCCTCCCTGCCAGTTGGACGGAATGCTGGCACCGCGCACATCACGCAGCAGTTCCACGGCATTGCCGTAGGACAGCGGCAACACCGGGATTCGCGGCACCGGCATGGAATCGAGCGGAATGCGGCGCGCGCCTGGCTTGGACGGATATCCCGGCGTGGACGGATCACCGGCCCCGTTCATCACGCTGCCGCGCTGCACGCCACGGTCATTGCGGAACGGCCCTTCGGGATAGACGTCGCCGCGCACGTAACCGTCGTCCTGCGGGTCTGAGTACATGAGCAACGCCAGCGCGCCGCGTCGCTCGGCCTCGCGCGCCTTGATGCCGCGGAAGCTGCGCCCGTAGCGCGCGATGGCGATCTTGCCGCGCACGCTCACGCCGATGGAATCGAGTTGGGCGTAGTCCTCGATGAGGCCGTAGTTCACGTAGACGATTTCCCCCGTGACGTCGCCGGTGCCGCTGTAGCCGTTCACGGTGGGGTACTCGTCGTGCGCCATGGTGGTCGGGTCCTCGGGCAGGCGACCCTCGCGCAGCTCCAGCGCCTTCGGATCCGGACTGATCCGCCACACGCCGTAGTCCACCGTGTGGGGCAGCCAGACTTCATACTCCCCGACCTCGGTGCTGAGGCCGGCCGCGCGCATTGCCTCGATCACGAGGTCGCGCGTGCGCGCCTGCGCCGGCGTGCCGGCTACGTGCGGGCGGTCGGCGAGGGCGCGCGCCAAGGCGCGGGCGCGCGCCGTATCCGGGCGGGCGATGGCGCCCTGTTCAGCCGTGCGCTGCGCCGCCGCGCCCTGCGCGCCGAACCCAATGGGCGATTGCGCCGCCAACGGCGGCCCCGAGGCAAGCAACAGCACGAGGGTGGCGCACCCGGCGCGCCGCCAAGGCATTTGAGTGATCATGCCACGAAATGTAGGCGGTCAGAAGCCGTGCGCCGCGAGACCCGCGTCGGAATCGAACTCCTGCGTCGTCTTGTAGCGCTCGAATCGCCCGTCGCCCGCCATCGCCCGCGCCTTGGCGCGCACGGCGTCCATTTCGCCGGCGTGGAAGGGCTTGTAGGTGGCGGCAGCCTTGAGCGTCTTCTTGAGGATGGGACTGGAGTCGCAGCCTACCAACACGCTGCTCACCGGCAAGGACCACACGTAGCGGAAGGCGTCTTCCACCTTCACCACCTTGCTGCCGTGCACCGCGCCGCCGGCCAACGGCTTGGTCCCAATCACCGAACCGCCGCGCCGGATCACCTCGGGCAGCACCTGTTTCTCGAACGAGCGGAACGAACCGTCGAAGGGATTCAGCGGCATCAGCGCCACGTCCCAGGCAAAGCCGCGGGCGATCAGCTTGAGCGCGATGTGCGGCGACTTCTCGCTGTGGAATCCGATCCACCGGGCGCGCCCTTGATCGCGCGCCTCCTGCGCCGCGTCGAGCCCGCCGTGGTCGTACATCCAGTCGGGATCGTTGTCGTAGTTCACCTGGTGGAAGGAGAACACTTCCACCCGGTCGGTGCGCAAGAGCGACAGCGTCGCCTCCAACTGCGCCATCGCCGTCTTGTAGTCGCGCAGGTAGGCCGCGCACTGCCAGACGAGGTTCACCTTGTCGCGATACCCCTCCTTGAGCGCCATCGCCACCCAGCGCTCGGCGCGGCCCTCGGCGAAGCCGGGCGACAGCTCCAGCACGTTCACGCCGTGATCGATGGCCTCACGGATCACCCGGATGGTGGCCTGCTGCCCGGCGTCGGCGAGCCGTCGGGTGCCAAGGCCGAGGATGGTCGTGGCACCGCCGTTGCGGCCAAGGGCGCGAAGCTCGATCGGTGGTGGAGCGCGCATGTCGTCAGGACTCAGGGGGTGAACTGCGCCCCTACGTTGCGCCCGCGACGCGCATCCCACCAGAGGGATGCGCCCCCGAACATCAGCCGATAGCGGCCTCGAGCTTGGCCAGTCCTTCCCCGAGCTCGGCGCGCGTCATCACCAGCGGCGGGAGCAGACGCAGGGTGTGGTCCCCGGCACCGACGAGGATCAGCCCCTGCGCCAGTGCGCGCCCGACCACGTCCTTCGCCGGGTCGGTCACGTCCACGCCCCACATCAACCCGCGTCCGCGGATGCTGCGCACCTTGGCCGAGCGGGCGCTCAGCGCGAGGAGCTGGTCGCCCAGCCACTCTCCTTCGCGCCGGACGTGGGCCAGCATCTCGGGGCTGCTGAGGCGATCGAATACGTGGTTGGCGACGTGGGCCACGAAGGGTCCGCCGCCGAAGGTGGTCCCGTGATCCCCAGGCTGCACCGCGTCGGCCACCCGCTGCGTGAGGAGGATCGCTCCCATCGGCAGGCCCGCGGCCATCGGCTTGGCCACCGTCAACAGGTCGGGTTCGATGCCGTACTGCTCGTACGCGAAGAAGCTCCCGGTGCGGCCGTAGCCGCACTGGATCTCGTCGAGGATGAGCAGGACGTTCCGCTCGCGGGTGAGCGCGCGGAGCTCGCGCAGGAATCCGGAGTCGAGCACCCGCACGCCCCCCTCGCCCTGGATCGGTTCGGCGATCACGGCCGCGGTCTGCTCATCGGAGATCACGCGCGCCAGGTCGGTGAGATCGCGCTCGTGGATGTGGATGCCACCGGCGAGCGGGCGAAACGGATTGCGGTACTGCGGGCGATCGGTGGCGGCCACCGTGCCGAAGAGGCGTCCGTGGAAGGCCCCGCGCAGCGAGATCAGCTCATGCTTGGCCGGACCACCGACCTCACGGGCCCAGCGACGCGCGATCTTGAACGCGCCTTCGTTGGCCTCGGCGCCCGAGTTGCAGAAGAAGACGCGGTCCGCGAACGACGCCGCCACCAGCTTCTCCGCCAGCTGCTCGCCGGGCGCGGTGCGGAACAAGTTCGAGGTGTGCACCAGTCCCGATGCCATCGCCTCCGTCATCGCCTGCTTCACGCCGGCGTCGTTGTAGCCGAGGGCGTTGACGGCGATGCCCGCTGCGAAGTCGAGGTAGTCCTTGCCCTCGGCATCGTAGAGGCGCACGCCGTCGGCGCGCACGAGCTCCATGGGAGCGCGCTTGTAGGTGCCAAGGAGGGCGTCGGTCATCGGGAGGGCGGCAGCGGTCACGGGTGGTCCTGGAATGCGGGAGCGGCGGTGGCGATGGTGGTGCCGGCGGAGAAGTCGGTGATCGTCTCGAGCGACCCGATGCGGATGGAGCCGACGCCTGCTTCGAGCGCCGCGACAGCGGCTTCGAGCTTGGCGAGCATGCCGCCCTGCACCACGCCGCGAGCGGCGAGTGTCTGGATGGCAGAGGGATCGAGGCGCGGAATGCGCTGTCCCTGCTCGAGTACGCCCTCCACGTCCGAGATGAAACAGAGTTCGTCTGCGCGCAGCGCCACGGCCAGCGCCGTGGCAGCATCGTCGCCGTTCACGTTGAGCCCCGCTCCGGTCGCCGAGTCACGTTCGCGCGCCACGGGGGAGATGACCGGTACCCAACCGATGGTGAGCAGGTCGCGGACGAGCGCCGGATCCGCGCGCACGTCCCGACCCACGCGTCCGAAGGCTGGGTCGGTCACGCGTGCGGTGATGATCGCTCCATCCTCGCCACTGATGCCAACTGCGCGCGCGCCGGCCGTAAGCAGCTGCGCCACCAGTCGTTTGTTGACGGTCCCCGAGAGCAGCATCCGCACGACGTCCAGGTCTGCCTCGCTCGTGACGCGTCGCCCGCCGACGAACTGCGGCTCAAGACCGAGCTGGCGCTGCATGGCGCTGACCTCGTCGCCGCCCCCGTGCACGACGACGATGCGCGCGTTCGGTTGCGCCGCCGCCTGCGTGACAAGTCGCGCGAGATTCGGGTCAGCCTGCACCCGCCCGCCGATCTTCAGGACGCGCGTGCTGGGGCGACGGGCGGCGCCGCGCCGCTCGACGGCCGGCGCGCCATCCGGCGTGCGGCGAGTTCCGGCACCGCTCATTGCGGAAGTCCCGCCGTCTCGTCGAGGCCGAGCATCAGATTGGCGTTCTGCAGCGCCTGGCCAGCTGCGCCTTTCACGAGGTTGTCGATGGCGCTGAAGACCTGGAGGGTCGGCGTGCGGACGTGCTCGACCGCGCGCACCGTGATGCGCGCGACGTTCCGATGCTGCACCTGACGGAGCTCTGGCAGCGCCGGCGTGACTTCGATGAAAGGCTCATGGACGTAGCGTTGCTGCCAGAGCGCCAGCGGATCGGCCAGCGCCTGATTGAGCGGGACGGTGATCGTGGCGAGGATGCCGCGCGCGGCCGGCAGCAGGTGTGGCGTGAACAGCAGGTCCACGTCTGCGCCGAACATGTGCGTGGCGGCGCGCATCTCCTTGAGGTGGCGGTGCGTGTTCCCCACGCCATAGGCGCGGAAGTTCTCGCTCACTTCACCGAAGAGCAGGTCGAGGCGCGCCGTGAGTCCGGCGCCTGTGACGCCGCTGGCGGCGCTCACCTGCACGGTGGCGCCGGGGGCAATGAGGTCCTGCTCGAAGAGCGGGAGCAAGCCGAGCAGCGTGGCCGTGGGATAGCACCCCGGGTTGGCGACGACCTGGGCTCCGCGCACGGCCTCGCGTTGCCATTCGGTGAGCCCGTAGGGCACCTGCTCGGCAGCACCATTGCCGAGGCGCAGGTCGGTGGAGAGGTCCACCACGCGTGCGCCCGCAGCGCGTGCGCGCGCGACCCACGCAGCGCTGGCGCCGTGCGGGAGCGAGGAGAAGATGAGCTGCGCCGTGCCGAGCGCGGCGTCTTCCGTGGCGACGAAGCGCACGGCTCCGGAGGGCAGCTCAAGCGACTCGCCGCGCTGCGCATTGGCGGTGGCGAAGGCGAGCGTGAGGTTCGGATGTTGGGCGACGAGGGCGCAGAGCTCACGGCCCGCGTACCCGGAGGCCCCGAGGACCCCCACTGGAATCTTATGCACTATTAATGCATACTAATGCGATGCCCCGCTGTCAACACTTTTCTGGCGGCGGATGGCTTCCTCGCCCCTGCGGGAGAGGCTACACTCCCGTCGGACCCCGGAGCCCCTGTGACCGTCAGCAAACGCGAGCGACAGCACGCCATTCTCGAGCTCATCGGCACGCGCGAGATCGCAAGCCAGGAGGAGTTGCGCCAGTTGCTGCTCAAGAAGGGCTGGGATGTCACCCAGTCCACGCTCTCGCGCGACCTGCGCGACCTGCGCGTCGCCCGCGTGCCGTCACCGCAGGGCACGCGCTACGTGGCTGGGGACAGTGGTGCCGACGACGGCAGCCGGGCACCGCTCGCCGGAATCCTCCCGCAGCTGTTCCTTTCGCTCGACGGCGTGGGCCCCATGCTCGTCCTCAAGACCGTGATCGGTGGCGCTCAGCCCGTGGCCTCGGCGCTCGATCGCGAGGCGTCGTCGGATATCCTCGGCACCATCGCCGGCGACGACACTATCCTGATGATCTGCCGCTCAGAGCAGGCCAGGGAGCGCGTCGCGCGACGGCTGAGCACCCTGGCGAAACGGCCGCGATGAGTGGCACGGCGGGCGCCGACACCGCGCTCGTCGCTTTCGCATAGTTATGCGCTTCGTGATCCTCATGCCTCGTCTTCATTCCTCGTGATCTTCATGTCTTCTGTTCTCACTTCCTCAACTCCGATCTTCGCGTCTTCCGCGGTCGCGTGGGGTTCCCGATGAGCGGTACCGATGGGTCGCACAAGCTGTGGGGTGGGCGGTTTGCCGGTGGGCCCGCTCCCGAACTCGAGGCGGTGAATCGGTCGATCGGCACCGACTTTCGCCTCTGGCCCGTTGACGTCCGCCTCTCGCAGGCCTGGGCCGACGGACTCGTCACCGCGGGCGTCTACAGCCCCGACGAGGCGCGAGCGGTGCGCGAAGGGCTCGAGCGCGTCGCCGCCCGCATCGCTGGCGGCGAGGCGCCGATCGCCTCCGACGAGGATGTGCACACCTTCGTCGATCGGCTCCTGCACCTCGAGGCACCGGGCGCGGCTGGCCGCCTGCACACCGGCCGGAGCCGCAATGACCAAGTCGCCACCGACACGCGCATGTGGACGATGGATGCGATGGACCGCGTGGATGGCCTGGTCAAGCAGCTCCAGGAAGTGCTGCTTGAGCAAGCCGAGCGGCACCGAGACGCGGTGATGCCAGCCTACACGCATCTTCAGCGGGCACAGCCGGTGAGTGTGGCGCACTGGCTGCTCTCACACTTCTGGCCGCTCACCCGCGACCGTCAGCGGCTCGCGGCGGCACGCCGCGCGGCTTCCGTGATGCCGCTGGGTTCCGGGGCCATCGCTGGATCCGCCTTTCCCGTGCCGCGCGAGCAGATTGCCACGGCCCTCGGCTTCGCGCAAATCTCGCAGAACTCGATGGACGCCGTGGGCGATCGTGATTTCATCGCCGAGGCGCTCTTTGCGCTCACGATGCTGGCGACGCACCTCTCGCGCATCGGCGAGGACCTGATCCTGTTCGGGTCGAGCGAGTTCGGCTTCGTGCGCTTTGGCGATGCGTACTCGACGGGCTCGTCCATGATGCCGCAGAAGCGAAATCCCGACGCGCTCGAACTGGCACGTGGGTCCAGTGCGCGCATGCTCGGCGACCTCGTGGCGTTGGTGACCACGCTGAAGGGATTGCCAAGCGGGTACAACAAAGACCTGCAGGAGGACAAGCGCGCGCTGTTCGACGCGGTGGACGGCATGGTGTTGCTGCTTCCCGCCGTGACCGGCTCGCTCGCCACGCTGCGATTCGATCGTGTACGGATGCTCGCCGCAGTGAGCGGCGCGATGATGGCGACTGACTTGGCGGATTACCTCGTGCGGAAGCAGGTGAGCTTCCGCGACGCGCACGCTGCGGTGGGTCGTCTGGTGCGCGAGGCCGAGGATGCTGGGATTGATCTCGGTGCCCTGCCCTTCAGCTCTTTTGCAGCGGCGCATCCTGCATTCGCGGAAGATGTCTTGACCGAGCTGGGTCCTCAGCGCTCGCTTGAGCACCGCAACGTGGCGGGTGGGACCGGCCCGAAGTCGGTTGACGCCCAGATTGCGAACGCGCGCGCGGAAATGTGAGTTAAGTCTATATTCGCCAGTGCGTTAGCAATTCATGCTAGCGTTCTAGCTTTGTAAACTTCACCACGAAGACACGACGGGCTCCGATGCGCGCGAATCTCGACGAGCACAACGGAGCACGTCGCGTATTCGGGATGCAGGTGAGATCGTGTGTGTTAGGCCTAAGTCTCTCTGGCGCAATACATTGATCACCCGTATACTCTGATATCCTGTTTGGAGAGTATATTTTGAGAGCCGTCACAGCTGCCACTGCCGCTGCGATACTGCAAGTGGATCGAAAGTCGTTCGATAACATGCTGCTCCGCATCGGGCCTGAAGCTCTGCCGCGGGGTCGCCAAGGGGTGGAGCGGCGGATTCCTGTGTCCTTGATCGAGGACCTACTGCTCGCGCGCGACCTCAGCGCAGCGCTATCGATCCCCGTCAAGGAGGCGTTCGGCGTGGCCCGAATGCTTCTCGGACGTGCGCCGGATGGCGACTTGCGGCTGCGAGCCCCGTTCGTGGGGAGCCTGCACGTCGGGGAGTTCATTCAGCTCGGCGCCGATCTCGGCAAGTTGCGCGAGGAACTGCAATGGCGCATCGAGTCAGCGGTCGAATCGGTGGTTCGGCCGGCGCGCGGACGGCCATCGCGGGCTCGCGCAACAATCAGCGACGCGTGAGGCGCATTTGGCGCGAGCGCTAGCCAGAATGTCAAAAGGGGCCCGGAGCGTTATCTCCGGGCCCCGCCTGATTGTGCCGGCTCGTGGTTACGCAACCTTGGAGACGTTATCGGCAG
>JANJUF010000049.1 GCA_024710705.1 Gemmatimonadaceae bacterium
TCGGACATGGCCACGGAGCTGGAGGCGGCCCGGCATCTGGTGTACCACGCGGCCTGGCTGAGCCAGAACGGACATCCCTTCAGCAAGGAAGCCGCCATAGCCAAGCTGTTCGCCTCCGAGCTGGCCATGCGCAACACCATCAAGGCCATCCAGCTGCACGGGGGTTACGGCTACACCAAGGACTACCCGGTGGAGCGGTTCATGCGCGATGCCAAGATTGGTGAGATCGGCGAAGGCACCAGCGAGGTCCAGCGGATGGTGATCGCCCGGCACCTGATCCAGGACCTGGGGCGCTAGCGCAGTTGCGCGGCACCGCACAATCCCCCACCATTCAGGCACTGAAGTTCCCCTGCGCTCCGCTTCGGTGGAGCGCGTCGTGTACCCGGGCTCCTGGCCCGACCCTTCCGAGGTCCGCTCGCCCCAGATGCTGGATCGCACGTTGCCCCGACTCATCCCGGCCGTCCCGGCCGCCCCGCGTGGGCGGTCGGTGAGCGTTCGTCGGGCGGTGGTGCCGTGGTCGATCCTCAGCGGCCGTGGAAGCACACCCTCCCCATTCATCCATGAAGCGCGAGATCCTGATCAGCGCGACGCAGCGAGAAATCCGCGTCGCGATTCTCGAGGACGAACAGCTCGTTGAACTGCAGGTTGACCGTCCGGAGAACAAGCGGATGGTCGGCGACATCTATCTCGGCAAGGTCGACGCGGTGCAGCCGGGGCTGCAGGCCGCGTTCGTCAGCATTGGGACGGAGAAGAGCGCCTTCCTCCACAACTCCGACCTCGCGTACGACGAGGACGGGGATGACGCCGAGGACGACGACGACGGCGAGGAGGAGGACGGCGACGAGGCCGAGTCCCCGGATGCCGGGCCGGCAGGCGAGGCCGAGCCCAAGGAGGGCGAGAAGCCGAAGGGCGGGCGGGGCCGCGGGCGCGGACGCCGTCGTCGCAAGGAGCCGCCGCAGATCCAGGACGTCCTGAAGCGCGGCCAGTCGATCATCGTCCAGGTCAGCAAGGAACCCATCTCCACCAAGGGGCCGCGCGTCACCGCACAGGTCTCGTTGGCCGGTCGGTTCCTGGTGTACATGCCCTTCGCCTCGCGGCGGGTGGGCGTGAGCCGCAAGATCGGCGAGCGCGCCCAGCGCCAGAAGCTGCGTGAGCAGGTGCAGGCGGTCCTCCCGGCGGACGCCGGTGGCGTCATCGTGCGCACGGTCTCCGAAGGCGTGACGCAGGAGACCTTCAAGCGCGAACTCGAGACGCTCATCGGCCAGTGGAACCGTATCAACAAGAAGCAGAAGTTCGTGGGCAATCCGCCCAAGCTCCTGCACCGCGAGACCTCGCTCACGCGCGGCATCATCCGCGACCTGTTCTCCACCAAGGTGGACCGCCTCACGGTGGACTCGAAGCAGGTCTACAACGAGATCGTCGAATACCTGAAGGGCATCGCGCCCGAGCTCATCGACCGCGTCACGCTCTATGAGGAGAAGGAGGGCCTCTTCGACAAGGAAGGGATCGAGACGGAGATCCGCGACCTCTTCAAGCGGCGCTGTGACCTGCCCAGCGGCGGCTACCTGATCATCGAACCCACCGAGGCGCTGGTTTCCATTGACGTGAACTCGGGGCGGTATACGGGGAAGAAGGACCCCGAAAAGACGGTCACGAAGACCAACGTCGAGGCGGCGCGTGAGATCGCGCGCCAGCTCCGCCTGCGCGATGTGGGTGGCATCATCGTCTGCGACTTCATTGACATGGAGACGAAGGCGAATCGCGACCGGGTGCTGCAGGAACTGCGGACACACCTGGGCCGTGACCGGGCCCGGACCAAGGCCTTCGCGGTCAGCGACCTCGGCCTGATCGAGATGACGCGGCAGCGGGTGCGGCAGAGCCACTTCCACGCCATGACCGAAGCCTGCCCGATCTGCCAGGGCACGGGCCGGGTGTTCACCGCCGAGACCATCGTGCGGCGGGTGGAGCGGGCGGTGCGGCGCCTGGCCAACGAGGGGCGACGCGAGGGGATCATCGTGAAGCTCCACCCCGATACGGCGATGTATGTGCTGGAGGAGGAGAAGGAGCTGTTCGGCAAGCTGGCGAAGTCGGTCGGCTTTGGGGTCGAGATGCGGGACGACCCCCTCCTCAAGCCGGACGAGTTCAAGCTGGTGGTCAAGGGGGCGGGCCGGGACATCACGAGCCAGTACAACGTGGCCTAAGGGTCGCCCCAAGTCTCGCAAGGACAGGGACTTGACCCCCGTTTCGCCCTCTACTATTCTTCTAGGCTCGCATCAAACCCGCATCTCTACCGAGTCGTCCCATGTCGTACGCCATCTTCCGCTCCGGCGGGAAGCAGTTCCGCGCTGAGAAGGGCACCACGCTTCGCCTGCCGACCCTCCTCGGGGACGCCGGCTCGACCGTCGAGTTCAACGAGGTCCTCCTCGGCTCCGACGGCAGCAACGTGAAGGTCGGCGTGCCGACTCTGAAGGGTGCCTCGGTCACCGCCGAGATCGTCAAGCACGGCCTGGGCGAGAAGATCGTCGTCTTCAAGTTCAAGCGCCGGAAGAACTACTCGAAGAAGCAGGGCCATCGTCAGGGCTTCACCGAAGTGCGCATCCGCGACATCACCCTCGGCTGACCCGGGGAGAGAGGATACCATGGCACATAAGAAGGGCGTCGGCTCCTCCCGTAACGGGCGCGACTCCAACCCGCAGTACCGCGGGATCAAGAAGTATGGTGGCGAGAAGGTCATCGCCGGGAACATCATCGTCCGCCAGTGCGGCACGAAGTGGCACCCGGGGAACAACGTCGGCCTCGGTACGGACTACACCATCTACGCCCTCATTGACGGCGTGGTGAAGTTCGAGCACAAGTCGAAGACCCGCCAGAAGGTCTCGGTCTACCCGGCGGCGTAAGTCGCCAGGTTGTCAGGAAAGAGAAAGCCCGGTCGCGTTGAGCGATCGGGCTTTCGTGTATCACGGAACGGCATTCACCACGAGGTCACGAAGGGCTCCAGTGGCCGCGCTGGGCTTGCGGCACCCTTCAGATCCGATCTGAAGGGTGCACTGCAGTCACCTTACGCACCGGAGCCCTTGGGGTCTTCGTGGTGCACGTCTTGCGCGGCGTCTGCTTCGGAAGGCTTGACGGCCGCCTCATCCTTGCCGAGCGCGTGCGCCAGCTCCTGCTCGAGCTTCTTGGCCTCGGCATCGTACTCGTTCAGCGTGGCGTGCAGGCGTTCCAGCGCCTCGGCCTCGAGCTCCCGTCCGTCGCGCTTGGCGCGATGCACCGCATAGCCGAGTGCCTGGGCGGCCTTGTCGGCGTTCTGGCGCACCCGGAACAGCTCGATTCGGATCTTCCCCTCGTCGAGCGCACCCTTTGCGACGGTGCCTGCGCGATCGAGTTCCTTCTGGACCTTCTCCCAGAGTCCCATAGGACCTCCTGTCTGTGTCGTCCTACGGCCTCAGGGGCCGGGAAGTTTCCTGCAACGTGCGGTCTCGGTTCGCCACGAAGGGCCCCGACGCAGCGCATCGGAGCCCTTCGCGACGTCGTGGTGAACCCCTCAGGGCCTGTACGGCGCCGCCGGAAGCGTCCGATACCGTTCCGTCAGCAGGTCCTGACGCGACTTGGTGAGGATTTCCCGTCCGCGCACGTACACATGCTCGGCGTTGGACGCGAACTCGAAGGGATCGCCGCTCCAGACCACCACATTGGCATCCCGGCCGGTAGCGATGGCCCCGACGCGATCGGCCACGCCCATCACCTCGGCGGGAACGAGCGTGATGGCGCGCAACGCGTCCTCCCAGCTCATGCCATACGCCACCGCGTTCCCGGCCTCCTGCCGGATGTTGCGCACGTTGAAGGTCTGCGTGTCGCCGGGACCGTTCCCGATGAGCACGACGGTGACGCCGGCCGCGCGCAGCAACGCGGCGTTCTCCTGGCGCTGGCCGAGGGCCGAGAAGTCGCCCGGGATGTTGTTCATCGCCCCGGTGAAGACTGGCACGTTGGCCGCGGCGATCTCGCGTGCCACCATCCATCCTTCGGCCGCGCCTGCGATCCACAGCTTGATGCCCATCTCGCGCGCGAAGGCCAGTGCCTCGAGGATATCGGATGCGCGCTCGACACCCACGACGAGCGGCAGCTGGCCGGCGGCGACCGGCAGCAGCGCCTCCATGTCAGCCTGCGACGCCATGAAGTCCTTGGTGCTGCCCGTTTCGTACGCCGCGCGGCGGTCGCCGTAGTCGCGCACCTCGCGGATGAGTGTGCGCCACTTGGCCCAGAACTCGGCCCGTGCGTTCGTGTTGCCGCTCCCGGGGCTGCCGAAGTTGCCCACCATGGCGGTCGGGCCGCGACGCAGCATCTCATTCGCCGTGCGAGCCTCGACGAGATCGATCAATGCCGCCTTGCCGGCCACCATCCCGCCGTTCGGGGCAACAAGGACGGTGGTGACGCCTTCGGCGCGCGCCGGACCGAACAGCGTGTTCGCCGGGTTCAGCCCCTTCCACGCTTCGAATGCCGCCGAAATGCCATCGGCGGCCCGTGCCGAGGCATCGTTGTAGCCACCGGAGAACTGCGGGCTCCCAGCCTCGGACAGCCCGAGCGTCGTGGCACTGTTGATGAAACCAGGCGTGACCCACTTGCCGCGGGCATCCACCCGTTGCGCGTCGGCCGGAACGTCCACGTTCGCTCCCACCGCGACGATCCGACCGTCGCGGATGAGCACGGTGCCGTTCTCGATTTTCGGGCCACTCACCGGATACACCGTGCCACCGGTGATGGCGATGGTCTGTGCTGCCGCGGATGCGGAGCCGAGCAGGGCGAGCGCCGCGAGGCGCCACATCGTGGAACGGCGCATCAGCGGTTCCCCCCGGCGGTGGGCACATAGCCCAGTTCGAAGTCGGTCCGCCATTGCTGGCGGGGGTCATTGCGGTCGTACATGAGTGCGCCGTCAATCCACACCCGTTCGGCGCGCGAGTACACGCTGAGCGGATGACCGCTCCAGAGCACCAGGTCAGCGCTCTTGCCCACCTCGAGCGATCCGGTCACCTCGTGGATGCCGAGGGCCCAGGCGGGATTGATGGTGATCCAGGAGATGGCGTCTTCCTCGGTGAGTGTCAGGCCGGCCCGCCGACCGGCCGCCAACGACTTCGCCGCTTCCTGGTTCAGGCGCTGCGAGTACGACGGGTCGTCCGAGTGCACCACGGTGCGCGCGCCTGCGGCGTGCGTGAGCCCGACGTTGGCCTTGATGCCGTCGAGGGCTTCCATCTTGAAGCCACCCCAGTCGGACCAGATGCTGGCCGAGATGGAATCGCGGGCAAGGACGTCAGCGATCTTGTACGTCTCCACGCCGTGGTGGAAGGAGCGGATGCGGTAGCCGAACTCGCGCGCGATGTCGATCATCACGAGCATCTCGTCGGCCTGGTAGCAGTGGTTGTGCACGAGGATGTTCCCGCGCAGGACCTCGGCCAGGGTTTCCAAGTTCAGGTCGCGTGCCGGGGGATCGCCTTCGCGTTTCTCGAGCCAGCGATCCCAGCGCCGGCGGTACTGCTCGGCATTGATCCACGCGGTGCGGTAGCCGGCGACGTTGGCCATGCGCGTGGACGGGCCGCGGCTGGCGTAGACGCGCTTGGGGTTCTCGCCGCAGGCCATCTTCAGGCCGTGGGGTGCGCCAGGGAACTTCATCTCCTGCACCGAGCGGGCCGGCACGACCTTCAGCGTGACGCCTCGTCCGCCGATGAGGTTGGCCGAGCCGGGGAGCACTTGGATCGTTGTGGTGCCGCCAGCCAGCACGCGAGGGAACTGCGGGTCCTGCGGCCACACCGAGTGCTCGGCCCACACGTACGCCGTCACGGGATTGGTGGCCTCGTTGCCGTCGTTATGGGCGGCGGTGCCGGGGGCAGGGTAGACGCCGAGGTGGGAGTGCGTATCGATCAAGCCGGGCGTGACGTATCTGCCTTGGCCGTCAATGACGACCGCATCGGCCGGTGCGGTGACGCTCTGGCCGATCGCGGCGATCTTGCCGTCCTGCAGTAGCACGGAACCATTGCGGATCAGTGGGCCGGCCCCCGTGAAGATGTTCACGTTGCGGAGGACGGTCGTCCGCGAAGGGAAGGGACGATAGGTGCTCGGGAAGGCGTCGGCGTTGGGTTCCGACAGCGCGCCCGCCACCAGCATCGGTCGTTCGGATGACCCGGTGGTCGGGGCGGGAGCCTGCGCCGCCGGCGCCGAGGCACACCCGGCGAGCGCGAGGGCGAGGAGCAATCGTGGAGTGGGCATCGGACTGCGATTCCTCAACGAAGGAGAGAGGCGCGCGCGGAATGCGTGTGGCGCCTGGTGCCGAGGTGGGGGAGCGGAAGCTACCGGCCGAGGACGCGGCGGGCCAGCGCGACGTCGTCCGTGCAGAGCCCGTCCACGCCCATGGCGGCGAGATGGGCCAGGTCGCCTTCGGCGTTCACGGTCCAGGCGATGACTCGCGCGCCCTCGGCGTGGGCCGCCCGCACGAGGGCGGCATCGACGAAAGGCCACTGCCTCCAGAGGTCGCGGCCCGCCACCGTGTGGAGGGCGTGGAGCGGATCCACCGGGTAGCTCACTTCGAGCACACCGCGGGGCACGGCCGGGTCCATGGCGCGCGCGGCGGCCACTTGGCGATGGTCGAAGGCGTGGACGGCACCGTTCACGCCGCTCTTCTTGATGGCCTCGAGGGTGCCGCGGGCGGTGCTGGGCCCCTTGAGCTCGCAGTAGGCGGCGAGCCCCGCCGCCGCGAGGAACTCCAGCACCTCGTCCAGCAGGGGGGGAGGCGGGCCCCGGAACCCGATGGGGAGTGGGTCGTGGTGCACCCGAAGAACCCCGTCGTCGTGCAGGTGGACGTCCAGCTCCACCCCGTCGGCTCCGAGTTCGGCAGCGCGCTGGAAGGCGGCGAGGGAGTTCTCCGGACGCTCGCGGGAGGCGCCGCGGTGGGCGATGATCTCGGGGCGGGGCACGGGCACGGCGGTAGTTTAACATCCCTAGCCCCGGCGCGTCACACAGGCCAAGAGGATGACTTTGCCCGCCACGAGCACCCCTGCGACCGACGCGGAGTTGATCGCCCGATGGCTGTCGGGAGATCAGCGGGCTGCCGGCGAGCTCGTGCAACGGCATGCTGGGCCGCTGGCCCGCTTCGCGGCGAGCCTCGGGGTCCGGGATGAGGTGGACGAGCTGGTGCAGGACACGTTCGTGCGGGCCTTCCAGTCACTGGATTCCTTTCGCTCGGACAGTGCGCTGCGCACCTGGCTCTTCACGATCCTCAAGCGGCTGCTGCTCGATCGGAAGCGTGCCGAACGCCGACGACGCGACGTGGCCGAGCTGGATGAGCGGGATGCGGCGACGGAGTACGACGCCCTCGACACCTTGGTGGGGGATGAGACGGCGGCGCGGATTCGGGGCGCGGTGAATGGACTGACCCCGTTGCAGCGGGAGGTCTTCACGTTGCGGGTGAATGAAGGGATGGCCTACGCGGAGATCGCGGAGGTGGTGGGCAGCACGGAAGGCGCGTGCCGTGTGCATTATCACAACGCCCTGCGGGCGATCAAGGAGCGACTGAGCGATGACTGAATGCGGGAAGGACACCCTGCGTGACCAACTGCCCCTGCTGGCGCGCGATGCGTTGGCGGCGGAGGCGGCGGCGCGTGTGCGTGCCCACGTCGCCGGGTGCGCGGCCTGCGCGGCCGAACTCGCCGTCCTCGAGCGGGCGGGCGCGCTCTTCACGGCAGTGACGCCAGCGGTGGATACGGCCGCGATCCTGCGCGCCTTGCCGACCCCGCCTGGCGCGCGCCCGGTGCTGACGGTGCAGCGCGGTGGACGGCGGCAGGCCCGGATTCCGCAGTATGTCCTGGCCGCGGCCGCTTCCCTGGTGCTCGTGGCGACGCTGGCGCTGCCGACGATCCGGTCGGTGTTCAACGGCGGGCCGGTGGTGGTCGTGGACAGTGGCATCCCATCCGTGCCGACGGTGCCGGTGGACCTCGTGGGCGGCGCGAACTTGTCGGACCTCGGCGTGGACGAACTCACGGCCCTGCTCGCCGAGCTGGATCGGTTCGACGGCACCGTGGCGGTCGAGCCGGTGGCCATGCGTCAGGCCGTGAACGGCGACTTCGGAGGGGACCTCTGATGCGGTACACAATCATCACCCGCGCGGCGCTGCTGTTGCTGGTCGGCGTCGCGGCACTGGCCCCGTTGGGTGCGCAGGAGCGCGCGGCACGCGCCGGCGAAGGGACGCCGCAGCGCGATTCGCTCGAGGCTCGCGTGCGCGCCCGGATGGCGCAGATGCTGCGCACGCAGGTCGGGCTCTCGGATGAGCAGGTGAGGCGACTGCAGGGCGTCAACCGGCAGTTCGAGACCCAGCGGCGGTCGCTGTTCGAGCAGGAGCGGCGCACGCGCATCGAACTGCGCGCCGCCATGGAGATCGGTGACTCCACCCAGCAGGATCGGATCGGTTCGTTGCTGGATCGCACGGTTGCGCTCCAGCGGCAACGCATCGACCTCATCGAAGCGGAGCAGAAGGAACTGGCGACGTTCCTGACGCCGCTGCAGCGGGCACGGCTCTACGGCATGGAGGAACAGATTCGCCGGCGGACCGAAGAGATGCGTGAGGGGCGTACGCCCAACGCGCCGATGGGAGGCCGCCGACCGCCTGCCGGGGCCACGCCGCGTCGCCCGCCGCTCTAGCTCCGCTTCCGCCGCGCCAGCAGCTCGCTGGCCATCTCGCGCAGCGTCGCGATCTCGAACGGTTTCTGGAGAAAGCGCGTCCGCTCGTCCGGCAGCGCCGAGGCGAGTTCGTCCGAACGGTCGTAGCCGCTGGCGATGATGGCCGGCATGTCCGGGCGAAGCTTGCGGATCTCCGCCAGCAGCTCGATGCCGTTGAGTCCCGGCATCGTAATGTCGAGCACGACCAGGGAGATCACGCCTTCGAATTCCTTGAAGCGCAGGAGTCCGGCATCGCCGTCGGGAGCCTCCACCACGTTCAGTCCGCTGAGC
This sequence comes from Gemmatimonadaceae bacterium, assembly GCA_024710705.1. Taxonomy (GTDB): domain Bacteria; phylum Gemmatimonadota; class Gemmatimonadetes; order Gemmatimonadales; family Gemmatimonadaceae; genus Pseudogemmatithrix. Next base: position 8,989 of record JANJUF010000049.1, read on the forward strand.
TCGAGGGTGCGACGAGTCACGCGGCGCAGCGCCTCCTCGTCGTCCACGACCAGCACCGTCGCCTTGCGCCGTCCGGTGGGCGTGCTGCTCGGCGCCTCCGCAGCATCGCTGCGCGGCTCGGCTTCGGGCAGGAAGACGTCGAAGCGCGTGCCGCGTCCGGGTGCGGAATCCAGCCGGAGCACGCCGCCGACGGACAGGATGATTCCGCGTACCGCACTGAGCCCGAGCCCTCGACCTGAGGCCTTGGTCGTGAAGAAGGGGTCAAAGATCCGGGCGACCACGTCGGCCGACATGCCCGATCCGGTGTCTTCCACGGAGATCCTGATCCAACGCCCCTGATGCGGCGGGCGCTCCTCGTGTTCCAGTGTCGGTAGGTCCGCCTGCGAGCTCAGGCTGAGGGTCACGCGTCCCGGCGCGTCGCCGATGGCCTCGGCGGCGTTGGCAAGCAGGTTGAGCACCACCTGCGAGAGCTGTGCGGGGTCGGCCTCGACCCAACGCGGTGCGTCGGCCCCGTCGACGACGAACTCGATGCGCTTCGGTTGCGAGGCGCGCACCAGCGGGACGATGTCTTGGACGATTTGGCGCGCGTCGAGGGTCTCGCGGCGCAAGCTGGCGCGCCCGGCATAGGCCAGCATCTGGCGCGAGAGCTCGGAAGCGCGGCGCGCGGCGGCCGTGATCTGTTCGAGCGCCTCGGCGACCTCGGTCGGATTGTGGATCGCGGCCTGCGCGAGGTCCACATTGCCGAGGATCGCGCCGAGCAGGTTGTTGAAGTCGTGGGCGATGCCGCCGGCCATGATGCCGAGGCTCTCGAGTTTCTGGGCCTGCTGCACGCTGGCATCTCGGGCCCGTCGCTCTTCCTCCAAGCGCGCGCGCTCTGTGAGATCGGTGGCCACGAGGCCGATCGCGTAGGGCAGGCCGTCGGCGTCCGTGAGCGGGAAGGCAACGCACTGCCAGGCATGCAGGGCATCGGCCTCAGCCTGGTCAATCTCGCGCGTGATGGCCGTGTCGGCGGCGCGGGCGTCTTGCACGAGCGCCCCGATGCCGCGCCCGAGCGGTCCCGGGAGAGCGGAGAGGGGAGTGCCCAGCAGCGACGCGGTGGCGAGGCCCAGTACCTCACCCAATCGCGAATTGGCGAGCCGGACGCGCTCGTCGGCACCGACCACGAGGATCAACGTGCTCGTGTTGTCCACCACGTCCTGGAGCAGCGCGCGACTGGCCTGTGCCTCAGCCAACGCCTGGCTGGTGGCCTGCACCTGATCGGCCAGCTCGCCGTACGCCGTGCGCAGGCGGGTGGTCATCGTGTTGAACGCCGTGGCGAGTGCCCCGACCTCATCTTCGCGGCCCACCGGCGCCATGGCCGTGAAGTCGCCGGCTGCCACGCGTTCGGCGGCAGCCGCCATGCCGACCAACGGCGCGGTCAGCCGTCGCGTCACCGCGACGACGCCGATGGAGAGCAAGAGCGCAGCGATGAGCCCGACGAGCAGCGAGCGCACGAGGAGGGCGCGCGCTGGCGCGAACGCATCGTGTTGCTGCGCCTCGAGGACCAACCCGAGCCGGTGATCGGGGAGCCAGCGCCAGGCCCCGATGACCGGTCGCCCCGCGTAGTCGTCGTACAGGCCGGTGCCGCTGGTACCGGAGCGGGCACCGTCGATGGCGCGGCTGTGCACGCCGCGCCGTGCATCGGGCCGCCCGAAGCGCTCGGCCGACACGAACTCGGCGAACGGGCTCACGAGGTAGGCGTCCACGGGCACGGCGTCATCCGCCTTCTGGATGGCCGACTCCATCTGGCTCAGGTCGAGGTGCGCCGCCAGCACGGCGCGCGTGACGCCATCGGCATCGCGCACCGGCACTGCCACGGTGAGGGTGGGATGGCCGTCGATCGCGCCGGGGTAGATCGGCTGCGTGAAGGGCTGCGTCCGACCCTCGAGGTAGTACAGTTGGGATACGCGGTAGGAGCCGACGCGCCCGGCTTCGGTGGAGTAGAGGACGCGTCCACCGGGCACCTGCAGCACCTCCACCTCGTTCGCGGCGAAGACCACCGGATTGATCGCGCGGATGATCTGCGCGAACCCGACGGTATCGCCGGCGGCCGCCCGGCGGCTGATGTTCAGCGACGAGAGGAAGCGGAGGGTCTCGCGATGCCGGTCCAGCCACGCGCTCAACTCGCGCGCATCCTCGGCGGCGAAGGTCTCGAGTCGGTTGAGCAGTCGGTCGCGCAGCGTGCTCTCGGCCGACCGGTATGACACATAGGTGGCGAGGACCAACGTGGCGAGGCTGAGCGCCAAGAAGGAGCCGCTGAGCCGCGCGACGAGACTGCGGCGCAGGGGATCGCGGATCACGGCTCCGGGGGGTCGAACGTGGCGCGCACGGACAACCCCTCGGGCCGCACCTCGAGGATGACGGCACCGCGCCGCGGATCGTTGCTGCCCCGGAAGTCGTAGTCCGTGACCGCGCCGTCGTACCTGCCGAGGTGGCGTAGCGAGTCGGCGACGGCGATGCCCGTCCGCGTACCGGCGCGTTGCATCGCGAGCACCACAAGGTGCACCGCGTCGTAGGTGGCCGCGGCGGTGGCGCGCGGTTCGTCGGTGGAGCGGGCGCGCCATGCGGTGATGAAGCGCGCCGAGGCCGGACGCGTGGAGCGCCGGTCCCAGTTGGCGACGATCACCGAGCCGACGGCGGCTTCGCGAGGGGAGAGCCCGCGCACGTCCCAACTGTCGGAGCCGAGGATCACGCCGCGGAATCCCATGTCGCGCGCTTGGTAGATCTGCGAGGAATCGGCGGTGACGAAGTTCGGGAGCAGCAGTGCATCAGGCCGACGCGCGAAGAGACGCGCGAGTTGCGGACGATAGTCTCGCCCGCCATCCACATCGAAGGTCTCGACGCCCACGACGGTTCCGCCGAGGGCGGCGAACGTGCGCGTGAACAGCGCCGCGATGTCCCGACCGTACAGGCTTGCAGCGTCGTGCAGCACCGCGGCCCGGCGGATGTGGAGCGACTCGGCGGCGAAGCGGGCGAGCACCTCGCCCTGGAAGTCGTCGAGGAAGGCCAGGCGGAAAACGTAGCGACGGCCGGCGGTCACGGCCGGGTTCGAGGCCATCGGCGTGATCATCAGGACCTCGGATTCCTCCGCCACCGGGGCGGCGGCCACGGCCAAGGCACTCAGCTGCGGGCCGAGGATCACGTCCACCGAGTCGAGGTTGATGAGGCTGCGCGCCGCCACGGCCGCGGCGTCGGGGCGGTTCTCCACTCGGCGCTCGATGAGCACCAGCCGATGCCGCCGGCCGGCGAGAAGGACGCCGCCCGCGCCATTCAGTTCCTCGATCGCCATGCGCGCCCCCTCCCGCGCCGGGATGCCGGACGTGGATTCCATGGCGCCGGAGTAGATGCCGATCAGCCCGATCCGGACCTCTGGCGGGTCGGCTGGTCGGCAACCCATAAGGGCGAGAAGCGAGAGGGCGGCGAGACGGCGGCGCATCATGGCGGTTGAGGTCTGCAGGGAGGGACGGCGCTCCATTAGTTTAGTATCGGTCATCGCCCGGATGGCGGAACTGGCAGACGCAGAGGACTCAAAATCCTCCGACCGCAAGGTCATGTGGGTTCGATCCCCACTTCGGGCATTGCTGCAGATGATGGATTGGCCGCGCGGTGGCGCCACCGTTTCCCTTAGCGGTCCGACGCCTTCGGCGGATCGAAAATCAGGTCGGCGGCGAGCCAGATGGTCCGTGTGAACGGATACGTCGCCAGCGGCGACAGGATCATCGCTGCCACCGCCACGACCTCAATGCGGTCCCAGGGCACGTTGGGCCAGACGGCGAGGAGCCAGATCCCGAGACCGGCGGCAAAGAGAAGCTCGGCGAAGATCAAGTTCACCAGATAGGCGCCGACGAAGTGGTCCGGATTGGCGCGGTCGAGGCGCAGGGCGCAGCGCGGGCAGCGTTCCTGCAGGAACAGCCAGCGGCGGAAGAGCTGGCCGCTGCCGCATTCCGGACAGTGCAGCGCGAGCGCACGTGCCAGTCGGCGTCGTGGCGAGGGCAGGGGCTCCGAAGTGGGCGCGGCCATGGATGCAAGCTACATTCGTCGAAGCTGCGCTCCTAGTTCCCTCGCCTCCGCTCCGATGCCTGGCCGCCACCATCTCTTCGTTCCCGGCCCGTCCAACGTCCCCGACCGCGTCCTGCGCGCCATGCATCGCGCCCAGGAGGACCACCGGTCGAGCGCCTTCCCCGAACTGACGCACGGGCTGCTCCGCGACATCAAGCCGGTCTTCGGCACGCAGGAGGGGCGTCCATTTCTCTTCGCCGCCACCGGCACTGGCATGTGGGAAGCCGCCATCGTGAACACGCTGTCGCCCGGGGATCGCGTGCTCGCGGTGCGGCTTGGCCAGTTCTCGCATCTGTTCATCGATACGGCCGAGAAGCTTGGCCTCAAGGTCGAGGTGATCGACCTCGAATGGGGCGATGCCCTGGATCCGGCGGTGATCGGTGAGCGGCTTGCCGCCGATGCGAACCACGCGCTCAAGGCCGTGCTGGTGGTGCACAACGAGACAGCCACCGGCGTGACGAATGACATCGAAGGGCTGCGCGAGGCGATGGACGCGGCGCGCCATCCGGCGTTGCTGCTGGTGGACGGCGTGAGTTCCATCGGCTCGCTGGCGTTTCGGCAGGACGCGTGGAAGGTGGACGTCGCCATCACCGGCTCGCAGAAGGGCTTCATGATGCCGGCCGGGCTCGGAATGGTCTCCCTCTCGCCCCGGGCGCTAGAGCGTATCGAGACCGCCGGATTTGCCAGGCACTACTTCGACCTGCGTCCGCAAGTCCTGCACAACGATCAAGGCTACTTCCCGTACACGCCGGCGCTGGCGCACCTCTTCGGCCTGCGCGAGGCGCTCGACATGATGGCCGAGGAAGGACTGGACAACGTGCATGCGCGGCACGCACGGCTCGGCGAGGGCGTGCGGCGGGCGGTGGCGGCGTGGGAACTGCGCCTCTGCGCGCGTGATCCGGAATCGCGCTCCAACACCGTCACCGCGATCGTCGTGCCGGACGGCAAGGACGCACGGCAGGTGATTGACCACGCCTTCCGGCGCTGGGACATGGCACTGGGCTCTGGGCTGGGCCGACTCAACGGGAAGGTCTTCCGCATCGGGCACCTGGGGGACTGCAACGCCGGCATGTTGCTCGCCGCGATCGGACTGGCCGAGGTGGCGATGCATGACGCCGGCATCCCCGTCCCGCTGGGGTCGGGCGTGGCCGCGGCGCAGCGCTGGTACCGCGAGTCGGCGTGACCGTGCGGCCGATGGTGTGGGTGACGCGTCGGCTGCCGAAGAGTGTCGAACGCGCCCTCGAGGAGCACTTCACGCTGCGCTGGCAGCGCGGGGACGTCCCGCTCACGCCGGACGAACTGCTGCGCGCCTTTCGCGAGGCGGACGCCGTGCTGTGCACGGTGACCGATCGGATTGGCGCCGAATGCTTCGCGCAGCCGCATCGGCGCGTGGAGGTCGTGGCCAACTTCGGCGTCGGTGTGAATCATCTTGCCCTCGACGCTGCGCGGGCCGCCGGGGTGATGGTCACGAACACGCCGGATGTGCTCACCGAGGACACCGCCGACCTCGCGCTCCTGCTGATGCTGGCGGTGCTGCGGCGCGCCGGCGAAGGGGAACGCGAACTGCGCGGGGGCCGCTGGACTGGTTGGCGGCCGACGCATCTGCTCGGCGCGCGACTGGGTGGGAAGACGCTCGGCATTGTGGGATTGGGGCGCATCGGGAGGGCGGTGGCGCGACGGGCCCACCTCGGGTTCGGGATGCACGTCGTGGCGTGGACGAGGACGCCGCGCGTACCCGACGGGCTGGGTTACGTGGAACTGGCCCCCTCCCTCGACGCCCTCCTCGCGCGGGCCGATGTGGTGTCGCTCCATTGTCCGGCGACCCCTGACACGCAACGGCTGATGGGCGCCGACCAACTGGCCCGCATGCGCCGCGGTGCCGTGCTGGTGAATACCGCGCGCGGTGACGTCGTGGACGAGGCGGCACTGGTGGCGGCGCTGGAGTCCGGCCAGCTCGGTGGCGCCGGGCTCGACGTGTACGAACGGGAGCCGGAGGTGCATCCGGGAATGCTGGCCCGGGAGGACGTGGTCCTGTTGCCGCATCTGGGGAGCGCCACGGTCGAGACCCGGGAGGCCATGGGGATGCGCGCGCTGGCGAACCTCTTGGCGTTTTTCGATGGCACCGATCCTCCGGACCGCGTGGCCTGATCGGCGGGGCACGCGGCCACTGCTTGCTCCGCCCCTGCGCCGCTCCCTAGCTTTGTGCTTTCCCCGATCCCTCTGACGAGTCATGACGACCTACAAGCACGCGCGCGTCCCCGCAAAGGGTGAGCGCATCGAAGTGTCCGGTGGCAATTTCAAGGTGCCGGACCAGCCGATCATTCCATTCATTGAGGGCGACGGCACCGGGGCGGATATCTGGCGCGCCAGCGTGCGGGTGTTCGACGCGGCGGTGGAGCGGGCGTACGGTGGCAAGCGCAAGATCCACTGGATGGAGGTCCTGGCCGGGGAGAAGGCGTTCAACGCCACCGGCGAATGGATGCCGGCCGAATCGCTCGAGGCGGTGCGCGAGTTCAAGATCGCCATCAAGGGTCCGCTCACTACGCCCGTCGGCGGGGGGATCCGCTCGCTCAACGTGGCGCTGCGCCAGGAACTCGATCTCTACGCCTGCATCCGCCCGGTGCGGTACTTCGAGGGCGTCGGCGCGCCGGTGAAGCATCCTGGCAAGGTTAACATGGTGATCTTCCGCGAGAACATCGAGGACGTGTACAGCGGGATCGAGTTCAAGGCCGGCTCGGCGGACGCCGAAAAGCTGCGGCTCTTTATCGAGAAGGAGTTCGGCAAGAAGATCCGCCCCGAGTCGGCCATCGGCATCAAGCCGATGTCGGCCTTCGGCTCCAAGCGGCTCATCGAGATGGCCATCCGCTACGCGATCCGCACGCATCGTCCCTCGGTGACGATGATGCACAAGGGGAACATCATGAAGTTCACCGAGGGCGGCTTCCGCGATTGGGGCTATGAGTTGGCGCGGGAGAGGTTCGCCGACCAAGTGATCGCCGAGGCCGATCTGGAGAAGGCCGGCGGCGCGGCGCGCGCCGATGCAGTGATCCTCAAGGACCGGATCGCCGATTCGATGTTCCAGCAGATCCTGCTCCGGCCGGACGAATACTCGGTGGTGGCCACGCCCAACCTGAATGGCGACTACATCTCCGATGCCTTGGCCGCCGAGGTCGGTGGACTGGGAATCGCGCCGGGCGGCAACGTGGGTGACGAGGCGGCGGTGTTCGAAGCCACGCACGGCACGGCGCCCAAGTACGCCGGCAAGGACAAGATCAACCCGGGGAGCGTGATCCTCTCCGGCGTGATGATGCTCGAGCAGATGGGCTGGGATGAGGCCGGCGCGCTCATCGTGCGGGGGCTCGAGCAGGCCATCGCCGCCAAGACGGTGACGTATGACCTGGCGCGCCAGATGACCGGGGCCACCGAGGTCAGCACCACCGGCTTTGGCGACGCAATCATCAAGGGGATGGGCTGATGTCCATCGCCTTCTCCGTCACCCGGAGCAATCCGGCGCGGGCGGCGACGCCACTCGTCATCGTGGCGCTGGCGGCGGACGCACCGATGCCGCGCGCGCTGGTGGCGCTCGACAAGGCCTGCGGCGGTGGCATCACGCTGGCGTTCCGGCGCAAGGATTTCACCGGCGCGAAGGACGAGGCGTTGCTCCTGCTCTCGCCCGGGGCCGGCCCCGAGCGCGTGCTCCTGGTGGGCAGCGGCCACGGCGACGTGAAAGGCCTCACGCGTGCCGCCACGCTCGGTGGGCGCAAGGCGACGGCCCTCGGTGTGGGACGGGCGCAGTTCTGGGCCGAGGACCTTGAAGGGGATCGGCTCGAAGGCGCGATCGCCGGGCTGTCACTCGGCAGTTGGGAGTTCCGCGAGCTGCATTCGCCCGTGCCGGCGGCCAAGCGCAAGAAGGCGCTGAGCAAGGTGGCGTTGCACGTTCGCGACGTGCGGGCCGCGCGCGCGCCGCTCGCCGCCGGCGTGGCCGTCGCGGAAGGCCAGCGCCTCGCCCGCCGCCTGGCGATGCTCCCCGGGAACATCTGCACGCCGGAGTTTCTCGCGCGCACCGCTCGCGACATCGCTAAGCGCCACAAACTGGGCGTGAAGGTGATGGGAAGGCGTGATCTCCAGCGCCTGAAGATGGGATCGTTCCTGGCCGTCGCGCAGGGCACCACGCAGGACCCGAAGCTCATCGTCCTCGAGTACAAGGGTGGGCGACGCGGGGGAGCGCCGGTGGTGCTGGTCGGGAAGGGCCTCTGCTTCGACACGGGTGGCGTGAGCATCAAGCCCGCACCAGGCATGGAGCTCATGAAGTTCGACATGAGCGGCGCGGCCGGCGTCCTCGGCGCCATGGAGGCCATCGCCCGTCTCAAGCCGAAGATCAACGTGGTAGGTCTCGTGGGCTCCACCACCAACGTGGTGGATGGCGACGCCGTGAAGCCGGGAGACGTGGTGCGGGCCAGCAACGGCAAGAGCATCGAGATCCAGAACACCGATGCCGAAGGCCGGCTCGTCCTCGCCGACGTGCTCTGCTACGCACAGCGCTATCGTCCGCAGGCCGTGGTGGACGCGGCGACGCTCACCGGTGCGGTGGTGATCGCGCTGGGCGCCGTGGCCATGGGCGTGATGGGGAACGACCAGGCGCTGGTGGACGAGGTCCTCGCGGCCGGACGTCGTGGCGGTGAGCTGGGATGGCAACTTCCGCTCTTCGACGAGTACAAGGAACAGTTGAAGTCCGATGTCGCCGACCTGCGCAACATCGGTGGGCGTGGGGCGGGGACCATCACTGCCGGCCTGTTCCTGCAGGAGTTCGCCGAGGGCATGTCGTGGGCGCATCTGGACGTGGCGGGGACCGCGTACTCCGAAACCGACCTGGTCGTGATGCCCAAGGGCCCGACCGGCACACCGGTGCGGACGTTCGTGGAGTTCGTCCGCGGGAGAGCGCGCTGAGGCTGCTCGCGCTCGCGGGCGCCGCGCTGCTCCTGGCGAGTCCCGCGGCGGCGCAGGATCCCATCCCTCCGCCGCCGCGACCGCCGCAACCGATGGACTCCGCCCTGATCGCCGACAGCGCCCGGGTGCCGGTCGTTCCGCTTCCGGTGCAGGACTCCACGCCCCGTGACACGCTCAAGGCGCCCTTCGCGATCAGCGAGCGCCCGCGCAGCCCGGAGCCGCGCGGGCGGCAGTACGTCTGGGGGCGCGCGCAGATGCTCCGCGGCGGCGCGCTGACGTTGGCCGAACTCGTCACGGAGGCGCCGGGCGTGAGCTTGGTCCGCTCCGGGTACCTGATGGCGCCCACGTCAGTCAGTTGGTACGGCGAGCCGGGGCGCGTCCGCGTGTTCCAGGACGGCATCGAGCTCGACGCCATCGATCCACGCAGCGGCGGGAATCTCGACCTCGCCACGATTCCCCTGTGGAGCCTGGAGGAGGTCGCGCTGGAGCGCGCGCCCGGCGAACTGCGCGTACACCTGCGCACGTGGCGCGTGGAACGCACCACGCCGCAGACGCGCACCGACGTCCTCACGGGCGCCGAGAATCTCAATCTGTATCGCGGATTCTACGGCAAGCGCTTCGATAGCGGCTTCGGCCTCCAGCTCGCGGCCCAGCAGTACTCGACGACCAACCGGCTCACCGGCGGGGACGGAGACGCGCTCGCCGGATTCTTGCGCGTGGGTTGGGCGCGAGGCGCACTGAGCGTGGACGCCGTGGCCCGGCCCGAGGCGCGCACGCGCGCGCCGACGCGGCGCTACGTGCGTGGGGTTGCCCCGGAGGAGGGAGCGATTGGGCAGTTCGAGGGAGGCGAGCGGCTCGGCTACCTGCGCGTGGGTTTCCGCTCGCCGGAAGCGGAGGGCTGGTGGGGGCAGGCGACGGCCGCCTCCTACGCGTACGTCGAGCGCGACTCCGCGGCGTTGGACTCCTTGGCTCCCGATGCGGACTCGGTGGTCCATCAGAGTCAGTGGATTGCCGCGGTTGGACTGACGCGTGGGCCGCTGCGCCTCTCCGCCACCGGCCGAATGCGGGCGCAGGGTGGCGTGGCGCGTGTCAGTCCGTTGCTGCGCGCCGCGTGGGTGACGGAACGCCTGGAGCTGGCGGCGTCGGCCGAGCAGGGTGGGGCCGACTCCACATCGCGCCTGGACGTCGCCGCGCGGGTGCAACCGGTGCCTTGGCTCTTCGCCGGCGGGGGCGTGTCGCGCCACACGCCGGACAACGGTGTGGTGCAGGGACCAGAGCGCCTCACCTCCCGCGCCGAAGCTGGGCTGCAGTGGCGCGGGCGCTGGGTGAGCGCCGGCGTGGTCCAGCGCTCGGAGTCTCAGGTGCTGGGCTTCCCGGTCTTCGACGCCACCTATGGGCCAGAAACGATCGGGACTTCGTCCGGCCAGTTCCTGGGGATTGGGGGGCCGATCTGGGGGCCGTTCTCCCTCGACTGGCGCATCCACGACTGGGGCGACGAAGTGATGTACCGCCCGAAGGTGGAATCCCGGGCGGAACTGCGGGTGGAGACCTCGCTCCGTCGCGTGCTCAAGCGCGAGACGTTCCACCTCCAGGCCTCGGCCATCCACGACTACCGCAGCGACCTCCGGGCGCCGGATGGGCTGGGCGGGGTGGAACTGGCCAAGGGTGCGAGCGCCTTCTCGCTGCTCGTGGACATCAGGATCGGGACCGCCCACGTGTTCTTCCACAACCGGAACTTCACGGGAATGCCCTACGAGACAGTGCCCGGCTACCTGATGCCGCGGTTGGTCCAGCAGTATGGCATCCGCTGGGAATTCTGGAACTAGGCCAACTTGCCCAAGTGTCGGTCCCAGCGTAACTTATAAGGCTCCAATGATTCGTAGCATGACAGGGTTCGGGGCGGCCGAAGGGCCGGTCGGCAGCTCGCGCGTCAGCGTGGAGCTCCGCTCGGTCAATCACCGATTCTTCAATCCGAGCCTGAAGCTTCCGAATGCCCTCGCCAAGTGGGAGGGCGAGACGCGGGAGTTCCTGCGCCAGCGTATCGCCCGCGGGCATGTGACGGTGTCGGCGCGGGTGGTGCGTGAGGAGTCACT
>JANJUF010000082.1 GCA_024710705.1 Gemmatimonadaceae bacterium
ACTTCATCCACTCCAGCAATGGCCTTCGCACCAGCGGCGCGCAGCGACTTCTCGATCGCGCTCCAGCCGCCGGCCATGGTCCGCGGCTTACGCCGTGGTGGCCTCGCCGGTCACCGGGACCTGCACACGCACCTTCTTCTCGGCGATACGGGCGGCCTTGCCGGTGACGTTGCGGAGGTAGAAGAGCTTGGCGCGGCGCACGCGGCCACGACGCACGACCTTGATGTCGGCAAGCATGGGGGAGTGCAGCGGGAAGATGCGCTCGACGCCCACGCCGTTCGAGATCTTGCGGACCGTGAAGGTGGCCGAGACGCCGGCGCCCTTGCGGGCGATGCAGACGCCCTCGAACGCCTGGAGGCGCTCCTTCTCGCCTTCCTTGACGCGGACGTTCACGCGGAGCGTGTCGCCGGCGCGGAACGCCGGGACGGTCTTGAGATATTCCTTCTGGGTCTCGATGAACGGATGCATATGCGGCTCCGGGCGCGCGAGCGGCCCGCTGAGGTTGGTCGTGTTGAGCCTTGTAAGCTACTGCCGCTATTCGGCTTGCGCAACCGTGCCTTGGCGCTTGCGGGTGAGGCGTTCCCCCTCCTCCCGGCGCCAGCGCTCGATCTCGGCGTGGTTCCCGGAGAGGAGCACGTCGGGGACCTTGTGGCCCCGGTATTCGGCCGGGCGCGTATAGCTCGGCGCCGACAATCCACGGTCGAAAAAGGAGTCCGTCCGGGCCGATTCGATGTCGCTCATGGCGCCCGGCAGCAGCCGGACGACGGCGTCCACGATGGCCAGGGCCGCCGGCTCGCCGCCACTGAGGACGAAATCGCCCAGCGAGATCTCCTCGGTAGCTAGGTGGTCCGCCACCCGCTGGTCCACGTCCTTGTAGTGGCCGCACAGCAGTGTCAGCTCCGTGCCCGAGGCGAAGCGCTCGGCGTCGGCGTGGGCGAACACCCGGCCGCGCGGCGACAGGAGGACGATGGGCGCCTTCGCGCCCACGGACTCCACCGCGTCGAAGAAGGGCTGCGGCTTCATCACCATGCCGGGGCCTCCGCCGAATGGGGCATCGTCCACGGTCTTGTGCTTGTCGGTGGCGAAGGCGCGGAGGTCCACACAGTGGTACGACACCAATCCCGCCTCAGCGGCGCGCTTGGGGATCGAGAGTCCGAGCGGGCCGGTGAAGAAGTCGGGGAAGATCGAGATGATGTTGATGCGTATCATGTCAGGAGTCCGTCGGGCAGGGTCACCTCGATCCGCTTCCCTTCCCGATCTACCTCGTGCACAAACTCGTCCACAAAGGGAAGACTGAACAGACCGGCCTCGGTGCGGAACTCCAGCAGGAGTCCCTGCGGCAGCTCATAGAACTCGACCACCGGACCGAGCGGCCGTTGGCTCGCGCGGTCCACGAGCAGCATCCCGACCAACTCGTGGGCGAAGACTTCGCCCTCTTCGGGCTCGGCAAGCTCCTCCACCGGCACCATCAGATGCCGCCCGTTCCACTTCTCGGCCTCGTTCCGGTCGGCGATCTCGGCGAAGGTCATGAGCGCGCCTTCCTTGAACGGACGGATTCCCGTGACGGTGAGTTCGCGCGGCGCTTTCGTGCGCGGATCCACGAACAGGGCGCCGTCGTGCGTCCCCTGAAAGACGCGCGAGCCGGGCGCGAGAATCGCGTCCGGCTCGTCGGTCATCACCTGCACCCCCAACTCCCCCCGCACGCCATGCGGGCGGCGGACCCGCCCCACGGACGCGCAGTCGGGGAGCGTCACCGGCGGGCTTAGCCCTTCACCGGCACGGCCTTGGCCGCGAGCTTCGAGGCCAGGCGGGTCTCGTGACGGGCCTTGAGCACGCCGGCCTTGCGGAGCAACGAGCGGACGGTGTCCGACGGCTGGGCACCGTTGTCGAGCCAGTAGTTGGCGCGTTCGACGTTCAGCTGCACGGCAGTCTCACCCGAGCGCGGCGCGTACTGCCCGAGGATCTCGATGAACTTGCCGTCGCGCGGCGAACGGCCATCGGCGACGATGATGCGGTAGGTCGGGGCCTTCTTGCGGCCCTGGCGGCGGAGACGGATACGAACGGCCATGCGATAATCCTCGGTCTACTGGTTACGGGTACTGCGCCAGGCTCATCGCGATCCACCGGCGTTTCCGGGGCGCACCTGGTTGGAGATGCAAGACGGAAGACGGAAGAGGGAAGGATACTGCGCTTTCGTCTTACGTCTTACGTCTTACCTCTTCACACTCATCTTCTTCATCATCTTCTGCATTTCGCGGAACTGCTCTAACAGCCTGTTCACTTCGCTCACTGGCCGGCCGGAACCCTTGGCGACGCGGGCGCGCCGGCTGCCATTGATCAGCTCGGGCTTCTTCCTTTCCTCGGCGGTCATCGAGAGCACGATCGCCTCGAGGTGCCTCATCCGCTTCGGGTCCACCTGGCTGGCCTGCTTCATCATCTTCGAGTTCACGCCGGGGAGCATCTTCAGGATGTTCTGCATGCTCCCGAGCTTCTCCATCTGCTTCATCGCCGAGAGGAAGTCCTGGAGGTCCATGCCCTCCTTGCGGACCTTCTTCTCCATGCGCTTGGCCTCGTCGGCATCGAACGCGCCTTGGGCCTTCTCCACGAGCGTGAGGACGTCGCCCTGCTGCAGGATCCGCCCCGCCATACGGTCGGGATGGAACTCCTCCAGCGCATCGGACTTCTCGCCCACGCCGATGTACTTGATCGGCTTCTTCGTGACCCCGTAGATCGACAGCGCCGCGCCACCGCGGGCATCGCCGTCCATCTTCGTCAGGATCACGCCCGTGACGCCGAGTGCCTGGTCGAAGCCCTGCGCGATGCGCACGGCGTCCTGACCGGTCATCCCGTCGGCCACGAGCAGGATCTCATCGGGTTGCACCGCGTCCTTGAGGCGACGCAGCTCCTGCATGAGGTCCTCGTCAATCTGCAGCCGGCCCGCGGTGTCCACGATGACCACCCGGTCCCGCTCCCGGCGGGCCTGCTCCACGCCGGCCTTGGCGATCTTCACCACATCGGTGGTGCTGCGATCGGCATACACCGGCACCTGCAGGTCCCGGCCGAGCGTCTCGAGCTGGTCAATCGCGGCGGGACGATACACGTCCGCCGCGATGAGCCGCGTCGCCTTGCCTTCGGCCTTCAACTTGCGCGCGAGCTTGGCGGCGGTCGTCGTCTTGCCCGACCCCTGCAGGCCCACCATCAGCACCACCGTCGGCGGCACGGAGGAGAGCTTGAGACCCTCCTTCCGTTCGCCGAGCATCGTCGTGAGCTCGTCGTACACGATCTTCACCAGCTGCTGCGCTGGCGAGACCGTCTTCAGCTGCGACACCCCGACCGCGCGCTTCTCGACGCGGGCGAGGAACTCCCCGGTGAGCTGGAAGCTGACGTCGGCCTCAAGCAGCACCCGGCGGACTTCGCGCAGGCCCTCCTTGATGTCGGCTTCGGTCAGGACGCCACGCCCGCGCAGTCGCGCGAAGGTGGCTTCCAGTTTCTCGGAAAGTTCAGTGAACATAGAGCCTTGAAGGATAACCACTTGGGTGGTGTCCTCCAAGGGTCCCGGACCCCCGGAATCGGGGGGTCCAGGGCTGCGAACCGCAGCCGATCAGTAGTTGAACTGGGCCTGGAGGCGGAGGAGCTGCCCCTTCTGCCGGTTCCCGACGTTGGCCGCGTCCTCGTACAGGCGGTCCATCGTGGCATACAGCGCCGTCAGCTCGAAGTTCGAGAACGGGGCCCACTCTACACCGATCTCGAACTCCGTCATGTCGTACCGACGGGCGTCGAGTTCCATCTTCTTGCCCCCGCGGAACTCGTGCAGTCGCACAAAAGGCTGGATGACCTGCCGATCCTTTGTGATGCGGTACATGGCCTGCACGTATCCGCCCTCGACACGGCGGCTCTCGATGGCGTTCGACCCGGCCACGAATTGAGGCCCGCGGCCGATGTTGTACTCGGCCTGGAGTCCGAAGGGCTGGGCGTACCACACGAAGGTGGCCGCCACGCGCTCATCCAGATACTCCGGCTCGAAGGTGACGCCCGCCGTCCGGGTGGGGACCACGAAGCGGCCCGTGTAGCCCTGGATGGAGGCCTCGACGAACTGCCCACTCGCGAGCTCGAACGGATACGTGAGCCGCGCGACGGCGTGCGATGAGTTGTTCGCCTCCGGGCGATTCGCCGTCTGGCCGTTGTAGAGGCCGAAGCCGAACACGCCGTAATCACCGGATCCCTTCAGTCCGCGCGCCAGCAACGTCCGGAACCGTTCCGCGGCCGCCGACGGCGACCAGTAGTAGATCACCCCGATGTCGCGCTCGTTGGTCACGGCGCTATTCATGCCGTCGTGCCGGTCCAGCGGGATGCGGTTCTGCGACGACTGCAGGTTCTCGAAGCCGAATGGGACCTTGCTCTGACCGAAGCGCAGGCGGTGGGCCCGCTCCGCGTCAAGATACAGATCGAAGTAGGCGTCGCGGAGCTGGAAGTAGTGCAGTCCTCCCGCCGCGTCGCTGCCGTAGTCGGGCTGGACGTACACATACACCCGTGGGTGCACGTTCCCGAAGAGGATGAGACGACCGCGACGGAGAAAGAACCCGCCATTGTCGCCGATCGAGCGGTCACACTGCTGGCAGTTCAGGTCGGGGTTCGTCTCGAGCAGTCGGTTGTACCGAATCTGCGCGTAGCCGCGCCAGGCGAGTCGTTCGTACCAGGCGGCGGGGGCGTCCGGAATCCGGCGCTCGGCGCGCCGCGCGGAATCAGCTGCCGGATCGGTGGGACGTTGAGCGACGAGTGGAGCGGCGGAGATGGCGACGAGCGTCAGGCAGAGCGCCGTGCGCGAGGTCCGTGGCAGCACGTGAAGGCGGTCGAATGGACGGTGAGGGGACTGCAGACCGCGACATCCGCCGCGATGGTGCAAGGAATCTAGTCAGTTTGTATCGCTCCGGTAACGGACGGGTGACGGCGCCCGTCCGGTGCCATCAGACCTGCGACCACCGGGTCGGGATGCGCGAGAGCGAGCAAATGCCCTAGATTCTGCACGTGACCGAGCGCCCCCCCTTCGCCCGCCCGCTGGCCGCCCCCGCGCTGCCGGCCGACCTGCCGCTCTTCGCGCTGCGCTCCACCATCGTCTTCCCGCACGGCCGCATCGCCGTGCAGATCTCCTCGGCCGACAACCTGGCGTTGTTGCTCGCCCACCCCGACGAAGGCGTGCACGTGGTGTGCGTGCTCGAGGCCGAGGACGGCGAGCGTGGGCTGTTCGCACTCGAAGGGCGCGTCGGCGTGTTGGCCCGCCTCACCGACCGCCGCCCCATTGCGGGCGGGATCGCCCAGGTCACCCTCGAGGGACTCGCCCGCGTCACCGTGAGCGGCTGCGTGCGCGACGAGGTCACCGGGTACCCGACGGCGCGAGCGGAGATGGCGCCGGAGGTTGAATCCGACGCGGCGGCCGCCCGCGCCCTGATGCAGCGCGTGGCGATTGCCGCCGACGCACGCGCCGAGATTGACACGGCGTTCCCGCCCGAGCTCCCCGCCCTGCTGCGTCGCGAAGGCGAGTCCCCGTCACGCTTCGCCGACCTCGCGGCGGCTCGCGGCGCACTCCGCGCCGCCGAGAAGGACGCGGTGCTGCAACGCCTGGATCCGCTTGCCCGCCTCGAGTTCCTCGCCGAACGCTGGGAACGCGAGATCGCGCGCGCCAAGGTGCACGAAGAAGTACGCCAGGAGACCGAGCGCCGCGTGGACCGACACCACCGGGAGTTCTTCCTGCGCCAGCAGCTCCAGGCCATTCGCGGCGAACTCGGCGAGGCCGACGCCGGCGAGGGGGAGATCGCCGACCTCCTGCGACGCGTGGAGGAGTCGAAGCTCCCGCCAAACGTCGCCACCGAGGCGAAGCGCGAGATCGAGCGCCTGCGTGCCCTCTCGACGGCCTCGAGCGAGCATCAGGTGCTGCGCAATTACCTCGAGTGGGTGCTGACGCTCCCTTGGCAGCAGCGCTCGGGTGACGACCGCGTGGCGCTCGAGAAAGTGGAGGAAGCACTCGACGGCCGGCACTACGGCCTGCACGAGGCCAAGGAGCGCATCCTCGAGTATCTGGCGGTGCGCCAACTGCGCGGCGACCGCGGCAACGATCCACATGGGCCCATCCTCTGCTTCGTTGGCCCCCCTGGCACTGGGAAGACGTCGCTGGGCGAAGCCATCGCCGCCAGCATCGGCCGCGCGTTCTATCGGATCTCCGTGGGCGGGGTCCGCGACGAGGCCGAGATCCGCGGCCACCGTCGCACCTACGTGGGATCGCTGCCGGGGCTGTTCCTGCAGGCGCTGCGGCGCGTGCAGGTGAAGGATCCGGTGCTGATGATCGACGAGATTGACAAGATGACGGCCGGTGGCCCGAGCGGCGATCCGACTGCCGCGATGCTCGAAGTGCTCGACCCGGGCCAGAACGCGACCTTCACCGATCACTATCTCAACCTCCCCTTCGACCTCTCGTCGGTGCTCTTCATCTGCACCGCGAACAATCTCTTCGACATCCCGCACGCCCTGCGCGACCGCCTCGAGGTGATCCGCATTGCCGGGTACACGGTGGAGGAGAAGGTCGAGATCGCCTGGCGCTACCTGTTGCCGCGGCTCTTCGACGAGCACGGCATCACCGACCACGACCTGCAGTTCACCGACGAGGCGCTGGGCCTGATCGCCAATCGCTACGCGCGCGAGGCGGGACTCCGCACCTTCGAGCGACACATCGCGGCACTGATGCGCAAGCGCGCCAAGCGGAAGGCCGAGGGTGAGCAGGGTGCGTGGATCGTGGACCAGCCCCGCGTGGAGGACGTGCTGGGTCCGCCGCGATTCGCGCCCGAGGCCGCCGAGCAGGAGCCCGAGGTGGGTACCGTCACGGGACTGGCCTGGACGGCCAACGGTGGCGAGCTGATGACCATCGAGGCCCTGATGATGCCGGGCACGGGTAAGCTCACCGTGACCGGGCAGCTCGGCGACGTGATGCGCGAGTCGGTGGACGCAGCCTGCTCGTACGTGCGCTCGCGCGGGCACGCGCTGCGGGTGGCCGACCCGGAACTGCGGGCGAGCGACCTCCACGTGCACTTCCCGGCCGGCTCGGTGCCCAAGGACGGGCCCAGTGCCGGCGTGGCGGTGACGCTCGCGATCGCCAGCGTGATGAGCCGTCGCCCGGTGCGGCGCGACGTCGCCGTGACGGGCGAAGTGACTTTGCGCGGACGCGTGCTGGAGATCGGTGGCGTGAAGGAGAAGGTGCTGGCCGCCTACCGCGCCGGCCTCCGCACGGTGGTGCTCCCGGCGAGCAACGAGAAGGACCTGCGCGACATCCCGCTCGAGGTGCGCAACGCACTCACGTTCAAGTGCGTGGCCACGATGGATGAGGTGCTCGCCGAGATGCTCCTCCCGCCGAAGCCCAACGGCTTCGCGGAAGGGTTGCCGCTCTTCGACGAGGTGTCACGCGCGCCGGCGGACGTGGCCGTGGACGACGCCCCGCCGCCGGCGCGCTGACCCGTACCGAGCTGGCTTAGCAGCAGCCCGAGGGCTCGCCGCCGCAACAGCCGGAGACATCGCCCTCGCAACATCCGGGCTCACTGCGATCCATCAGATCCGTCGGCATCTTTGCTCCTGAGGTGTCGCGGCGGGGAATTCCGCCGCTACCTCTGCCGACGCTGGATCTGGTGAAAGGACGCAGGCGCGCAGCCGTCCCCGTCGGCGTTGCCGAGCCCGCGGACGATGCCGCGCGCGTCACGCTGCAGGCCGCAGCAGTTCTGGATCTCGTGCAGCACCGCGGCACGCGCCCGTTGCACACGCGATTTCATGCCCGAGAGCGAGATGCCCTCCCGACGCGCGGCCTCCTCCTGCGTCAGTCCATCTTCCGTCGTCAGCTGCAAGGCGCGGCGATAGTGCGGCGCCAAGCCCTCAATGAAGGGCCGGACGCAGCGCGAGATCTCGGCCCGTTCGTCGGACGACTGCTCGGCATCCTCGGCCAGCCCGTCAGGGTCCATATCCGCGTCGCGCGCGGACCGGCGCCGCGCGGCGCGCCAAGCATCGGTGAGCGCGGATCGCGCGATGCGGAAGATCCAGGCCTCAATGTCCTTGACGTCGGCGACGGAGGCCCGGTGCCGGGCGAGTCGCAGGAAGACTTCCTGGGCGACGTCGTCGGCATCCACGCCGGCTGGCGCGCGGCGGCGGATGAAGGCGCGCAGCGGGTCGGCGAAGGCCAGCCAGCGCGCGTCCAGGGCGATATCGGGATGGGGAACGGTGCGTGTGGTCATGGGGCTCCCCCTTAAGACGCCACGTCCGCGAAAAGGACGCAACCCGGGGGCGCGGCCCCCGTTAGTTTTCCGCGCGTGCCGACTGACGCCTGCCCCCCGTCCGCGTGATGCCTCGCCCCTGGGTCGTGCGCCGCTCCCCGCGTCACGGAAAGGGCGTGTACGCCGTGGCACCCATCGCCGCCGGCACCCGGATCATTGAGTACACGGGGGAACTGATCTCCGAGGCCGAGGGGGAGCGCCGCTACCCCACCAGGCCCGACGGCCACGAGGAGCCCGAGCACACCTATCTGCTCACCCTCGACGAGCACCGGGTGATCGACGCCAACGTGGGCGGCAACGAGGCCCGGTTCATCAACCACTCCTGTGAACCGAATTGCGAGCCGATCGCGTATGGGGACCATATGTGGATTGTCGCCATCCGAGACATTCGCCCGGGAGAAGAGCTCGCGTACGACTACGCGATCGAGCTCGATGAGCCGCACACCCCGGCGCGCAAGAGGCGCTTTCCCTGCCGCTGCGAGGCGCGGCGCTGCCGCGGCTCGATCCTGAAGCCCAAGTACGCCCCGCTGCACCCCCTCGTGCGTCAAGCCATCCGGCGCTACGGCCCGGGGGCCCGGTGAGCCCGTTGTGGCAGGAGTTCCTGCTGAGCGTGGCCATCGGGACCATCGCCGGCGGCGTCACCAACGCCATCGCCGTGTGGATGCTCTTCCACCCGTATGAGCGGAAATGGGGATTCCACGGGGCGATCCCGAAGAACAAGGCGCGGCTGGCCAAGAGCATCGGGCGTACGGTCGGCGAGAAGCTGCTGACGCCCAAGGACCTCCTCGACGAACTGCACCGCGCGGGCTTCCGTGACACCCTCGACACCCGGCTGGGGGCGTTCATCCAGGGCGCACTTGAGGTGGAGCGCGGCCCCTTACGTGAGCTACTGCCTCCTGCGGTCATCGGCGAAGTGGAGCGCACGCTGGCCGGGCTGGGCCCGGCGGTGGGCGAGCGCGTGGCTCAGTACACACAGACGCCGGCGTTTGAGCAGCGCGTCCGCGAGGCGTTAGCCCGGCTGCGTGGCGAACTTGGCGCACGGCCGGTGAGCGAGGTGCTCACCGCGTCGCGTCGCCAGGAGTTGGCGGCACAGGCGGCCCAGCTCGCCACCGAGCTGATCGAGGAGAGCCGTCGCGCCGAGGATCGCTCGGCGGCCGCCCGCCTCGGCGACGCGGTGATGCGGCTTGCCGGCGAGGAACGCACCAAGGCGTTCATCGAACGGGGCGTGGCCGAGGCGCTGGGGCGGGCGGGCACCCGCACCTGGGGCGATGTGCTCGATGCGGTCGGGGAGGATGTGGTGGTGCGCTGGGTGCTCGAGGCGGCTCGCGCGCCGCGCGCCGAGCAGCTGGTGTCCGAGGCGGCGGGCAAAGGCGCCCTCGCCCTGCTGGACCGTCCGATTGGGCGCCCGGCGCGCTTCCTCGCCGACGACGCCTCGGCGCGGCTCGCGGCCGTGGCGGGGCCGGCGTTGTGGGGATGGCTCGAGCGAGAACTGCCGCGCTTCGTGGAGCAGCTCGACATCCCGGCGATGGTCGAGCGCAAGGTGCTGGGCTTCAGCACCGCTCGCATCGAGGAGATCATCCGCGGCGTCACGCAGCGCGAACTCACGATGATCGTGAACCTCGGCTACGTGCTCGGGGCCGTGATCGGCGTGCTGAGCTTCCTCGGACGCAGGTTGGTGGGCGCCTGAGCCCTACTCCTCGCGCAGCGTCACGCCGCGCAGGTTGAGCACGCCGGAGGTCGCCGCGGCGGGCAGGTCCTCCCACACCACCACCGGACGCCCATCAATCACGTCGGCAGCGAGCATCAGGCGTCGGCCGCGCAGTGTCCACCGACGCGCGTCCCCGGCACCGCCGGTCTGCGGCCTCGCCCCGAAGCGCCGCTCCACCATCCGCTCCATCAGGTCGCGGAACTCGGCCGCGTCCACCGACGAATCCCACACGGTCAGCCACACCAGCCCCTCGCCAGCGCGCGTCTCCACGAGCTGGTAGCGATCGCCATCCCACCCGCTCGCGCCGGTCGCGGCGAGCGACACGTCCTTCAGGTGCTCGTACAGGAAGAGCCGTGTCTCGAACTCGCCGAGGTGGTCTTCGTGCACGCGCGCGGCGCCGCGCGGCGCCGGCAGCGTGACCCGCGTGGGGACATCCGGGATGCTGTCGAGATACTTCTCCGGATGCAGGATCTGCTCGGTGGACATCGGCGGCGGCGCGAACGGCACCTGTCCCGGACGCAACCGCTTGAACTGCCGCACGAACTCGGCTCCGCTCAGGTACGGAAACAGCAGCGTCTCCTGCAGCAGCGTCGGCGCGCGCGCGAACAGCGGCATGGACGTGGACTGCGAGCGGATCGTCTCGCGCAGCTGGTCCCAGCCGCCGGGTAGCCGCATGGCGAAGTCGGAGCCGCCGAGCATGATGGAGAGCTGCTCGTAGGTCGCCTGGCCCTCGATCATCGCCTGCACCGCCACCTGGCGGTCGTTGTCGCCCTTCAGCGCGCGCACGGTATCGAGCGAGAAGTGCTGGTGCTGCAGCGCGTGGACCAGTTCGTGGGTGATGGTGACGCTGATGATCTGCGCGTCGCCGTCGCCGACCACGTAGAGGACCTTCGTCGCCGGATCGTAATAGCCCGCCACCTGCTCCTCGAGGAGGTCCAGCAGGTAGGAGCGGAGATCGATGGAATCAGGCAGCAGGCCGAAGCGCTTGTACGCCTGTTCCGTGCCGGCAAGCTCGAGCGGCGTGAGCTGTTCGGTGAACTGCCGTTCCACGAACTCGCGCACCTGGTCGCGATCGCGGAGCTCGAGCTTCGGCGGGGTGAGGAACTTGAGGCCAGTCGCCTGCTCGATCTGGGGAATGGCGCGCCGGACCTCGGTTTGGTACGGGCCGTCATAGCCGGTGGTATCCTGCGCGCACCCGGCGAGGAGCAGCGCGACGAGCAGCGGAAGTGGACGCGGCATCAGACCGTGATCAGCGAGAGGTAGGATTCGAGCAGCCGGTCGCCCCAGAGGAGCGCCACGATGCCAGCCGGTGCCAGGAACACACCGAAGGGCACGAGCGGCGGTTCGTAGGATACCCCGCTTCGGCGTGCGCGAAGCCACCCGATGGGCGCGACGATAAGCAGGAAGACGCCGGCACCGAGCGCCGCGGCGATGAAGACGGCGAGGAAGCTGCGTCCGGGCCCGACCATCGCCCCGATCATCGCCATGAGCGTGACGTCCCCCTGCCCCATGGCCTCCTTGCCCAATGCGACCTCACCGAGCCAGCCGACAATGGCGATGAGCCCGGCGCCGGTGCAGGCGCCGATGACCGCGTCCCAGGGCCCGGCGAACGGCCCCGGCTCGCCAACGACGATTGCCACCACTGGCATCAGCATCGCGACGAGGAAGCCCGTGACCGTGAAGCCGTCGGGAATCACGTAGTGTTGGAGGTCGGTCATCAGCACGCCGAGGAGGATGGTGGCGGCGATGCCGAGGCGGAGCGCGGTGAGCGAGGGGCCGTAGTGCCACACGGCCAGCACCCAGATCACGCCGACGGCAATCTCGATGAGCGGGTACTGGGCGCTGATGGGCAGCTGGCAACCGCGGCACTTGCCGCGCAGGATGAGCCAGGACAGCACCGGGATGTTGTCATACCAGGCGATCGGGCGCTCGCAACGGGGACAACGCGAGCGCGGCCGCACCACCGACAGCTCGGCCGGCCAGCGCGAGATGCAGACGTTGAGGAACGACCCGAGACTGGCGCCGAAGAGGAAGATGACCGCCCAGGCGGCGAGCAGGAGGGGATCCATCGGGCTCAGGTGGGGGGACGCAGTGCGTGCAGGAGAATGCCCGCCGCGACGGCGACGTTCAAGGACTCCGCGCCGGGCGTCATGGGGATGCCCACCAGCACTGCGCAGGCCTCGCGCACGCTCGGCTTGAGTCCGGCGCCCTCGTTGCCCATCACGAGCGCGAGCCGCGGCGGCGGCGGGTGCGCGCCCACCGCGCCGCCGGAGGCATCGGCACCCCAGAGCGGAACGCCGTGGGCCCGAAGGAACGAAACACACTCCTCCTCGGTAGAGGAGATGGTGGGGTGCGTGAACTGCATCCCCACGGCGCTGCGCACGACCTTGGCATTCCACGGATCGGCGGTGCCAGGCAGGACCACGGTGGCGAGACATCCGAGCGCCGCGGCGGTACGCAGGAGCGTGCCGACGTTGCCCGGATCCTGGATGCCATCAAGCACGAGCAATCGGGCGTCCGGCGACAGTGCGAGGGCGGCGAGGGTCCGCGCGGGCTGTTCGGCGATGGCAAGGATGCCCTGCGGGTGTTCGGTCTCGGAGGCCGAGAGGAACTCCCGCTCGCTCACGCGCAGCACGTCCACGTCGCGGCCGTGCAGCTGCGCGGCGAGCGCGGCACCGCGCGGGGTCCTGTCGAGCAGGTCGCAGGTCAGCACAGCTTTGATGCGCAGGGACGAGGCAAGCAGTTCCTCGACCGTGCGCACGCCTTCCGCCACGAACAGCCCTTGGCGCTCCCGCGCCTTGCGGCGTCGCAAATCCCTCGCTAGGGTCAACACTCGCATGCGCTCTCTCGCCGCCCTCGCCCTTGTGGCCTTCACCGCCGGCTGCGCCATCTCGACCCAGCAAGAAGTCGAGATGGGTGCCGGATATGCCGCCGAACTCAACCGGCAGCTCCCCCTCGTGCAGGACGCCGAGCTCAACCGGTACATGAACGTACTCGGCGACTCCATTGCCCGCATCGCCGACACGCGGAATCTCGACTGGCAGTTCTACATAGTGGACAGCCCTGACGTGAACGCCTTCGCGGTGCCGGGCGGGTTCATCTACATGAACCGCGGGCTGATCGAACGGGCCACCAACCTGTCGCAGGTGGCCGGCGTGCTCGGGCACGAGATCGGGCACGTCACGCAGCGTCATTCGGTGCAGCAGATGCAGAAGGCGCAGGGTGCCAACGTCGGCATCCTCGGGCTCTGCATCTTCCTGCCGAACCTCTGCGCCAGCCAGACCGGCCAAGCCGCCATCGGCCTCGGCGCCAACGCCGCCATGGCGAGCTTCTCGCGCTCCGACGAGGACGAGGCCGACAAGGTCGCGATCGCCTACCTCATCAGGGCGGGCATCGACCCCGCGGGCGTACCGGAGATGTTCCAGATCCTCCTGGACGAGCGGCAGCGGAAGCCCGATGGCCTGGAGACCTGGTTCCGCTCGCATCCGCTGGAGGAATCGCGGATCGAGAATGGTCGCGCGCGCATCGCCGCGTATCCGCCAGAGCAGTTGGTCGGGTTGATGAAGGATTCACCGGCCTTCCAGGCCTTCCAGCGGCGGCTGAAGTCGCTGCCGCCGTCGCCGCCGCAGTCGCGCTAGAGTCTCGCCACCCAGCGTTCGACCAAGCCGCAGAAGGCGTCCCCCGCCTTCCGCCCCTCTTCCATCACCTCGGCGTGATTCAGCGGCGCCTCGCTGATGCCGGCGGCGGGGTTGGTGATGCAGGAGACGCCCGCGACTTCCATCCCCATCGCCCGCGCCACGATTGTCTCGGGGACGGTGCTCATCCCCACGGCGTCGGCTCCGAGCGTGGCGAGCATGCGCACCTCGGCGGGGGTCTCGTAGGTCGGGCCAAGCAGGCCGGCGTACACGCCGCGCGCCATCGACAGTCCACCCTCGCGCGCCGCCGCCTTGAGCAGCGCCTGCAAGCGCGGTGCGTACGGCGCGCTCATGTCGGGAAAGCGAACATCCCCCGGCTCAAGCAACCCTTCCAGCGGATTCCGGAACTGCAGGTTGAGATGGTCCGTGATCATCATCAACGTGCCGGGCGGGAAAGCGCGGTTGATGCCCCCCGCGGCGTTGGAGACGAACAGCACCTTCGCGCCGAGCGCGTGGACCACGCGCACCGGGAAGGCGGCGACCTGGGCGCTGTGACCCTCATACATATGAAAGCGCCCGGCCAGGAGCAGAACCTCCCGTCCGCCCAGCATGCCGCGGATGAGTTCGCCGCGATGCCCCTCCACGTTCGGCGCGTGGAAGCCCGGGATCTCCGCGTACGTCACCCGCGTGGCGCCACTGACCCGATCGGCGAGGCTACCGAGCCCGGAACCGAGCACGATTGCCGCGACCGGCGACTGCACACCGAGCCGGGCGCGCACCGCATCGGCCGCCAGGCGCGCTGCCACGGCGCCGTGCGGGCTCACGCGACGCTCCGGCGCAGGGTATCGAACTCGGCGTCCACGCGGTTCAGTAGCGCGGCGCGCTCCGTGTCGGGCAGGAAGGCGTTGGCGAATCCGAGGCGGGCCAGGCGGCAGAGTTCGTCGAAGGTGAACCCGAGGTGCTTGGCCGCGAGCCCGTACTCGGTGACGAGGTCGGTGCCGCTCATCAGGCGATTGTCGGTGTTGATGGAGACCTGCAGCCCAGCGTCGAAGAACGCGCGCAAGGGATGCGTATCGTATGAGGCCGCCGCACGCGTCTGCACATTGCTGGTCAGGCAGCACTCGATGGCAACGCCCTTCTCGCGCGCCTCGGACATCAACGCCGGATCGTCGATGAGCCGCGTGCCATGCCCGATGCGGTGCGCGTGGCACTCATGCATGGCGTCCGCCACCGAAGCCGCCCCATCCCCCTCGCCGGCGTGGCAGGTACAGGGAAGCCCGTGCGCGATGGCGTGGTCGAAGGCCGCCTTGTGCGCCGACGCCGGGTTGCCGGCTTCCCCGCCGGCGAGGTCGAAGCCCACGACGCCGCGGCCATGGTACTCCACGGCCAGCCGCGCGAGGTCGAGGGAAACGGACGGCGCCATGTTGCGGATCCCACAGACGATCACGCGCGACACGATGCCATACTCGCGCTCGGCGCGGTCGAGGCCGCGCAGCGGCGCCTCCACCGCCTGCGCGAGTGAGAGCCCGCGCTCCACATTCAGGACGGGCGCGTAGCGGGTCTCGAGGTACCGAATGCCTTCGGCGGCGCAATCCTCGGCCAGTTCGTAGGCGATGCGCTCCATCGCCTCCTCCGTCTGCATCACGCTCAGGGTGTGACCGAAGCGCGCGAGGTACTCCTCGAGATTTCGTGCATCATCCACCCGCATGTACTCGCGCAAGGCCTCGGCATCGTCCTCGGGCATCACCACGCGTTGATCGCGGGCCAACTCAAGCATGGTCTGCGGCCGCACCGAGCCGTCGAGGTGGCAATGCAGCTCGGCCTTGGGAATCCGCCGTAGCAATTCGCTGGACAGCATCGTCACTCGGCGGCATCCTCGCGGGCGGCGCGGGCGCTGACGATACGCATGACGAAACCGCCCGTGACCGGCGTGTCGGCGGCCACCGGCAGCCCCCGCGAGTCCACCACGGCGCGCGCACCGTTGCGCACGGCAGCCGCGGCTTCGGCGTCTACCGCGCCCACCGCCTCAAGCACCGTGCTGCCCGGCGGCACCGAGACGCCTGCTCCATTCACGAAGACGCGCAGGAGTTCACTCATGGCAGGGCACGGATGCGCGGCGCACGCAGCGCCTCGGTCATCGTGAGGCGCCCGCCAGGGACGCGGCGAAGGTGCGCGACGAGGGCGTCGAGGTCAATCACTCCCAGCTCCTCGGGAGCGGAGCCCCCGGTGAGGCCGACGCCGTCGCCACCGCTGGCGATGAAATCGGACATGACGACCCGATAGCGGCGTCGGTCGTTGAGCGGCCGGCCATCGGCCATCACCGCACGGCGCAGGCGAGCGCCCGGGGCGGCCGTGGAATCGTACTCGAGCGTCACCCCACTGACGTGCACGTTCACGCGCGTGCCGCCGACCAGCCGCTCGAAGTAGGCCCGGAGCGCGTCACCGCGCACGGTGATCCGGACGAGGCGGTTGGCGAAGGGGGCGATTTCGTGCAGGTCGCCGTAGGTCACGGGGCCGGCCCTCAGCTCGGCGCGAATGCCGCCGTTATTCATCACGCCGACGTCGGCGTCGCCCGCCGCGCGTTGCGCGTCGGCGATGAGGTTGCCGAGCGCGTGCTGCGCGCCCTCCCGGGGGAAACGATCCTCGCTGGTGACGATCACCTCGCGCACGCGCGCGGCCACCGCCGCCACCGCGCGCGCCACGAGCGGGTCGATCCCCGGATCGGGCGCGATGCTGTCGGAGACGACGGCGCGCACCTCGGGTCGGCGCTGCACGGTGCCGGGCGCCAGCGCGAGATCCACGACGCCGAGCGCCCGCGTGCTCGAGCGCGCCTGCACGATGGGGATGCCATTGACAATCGTGCCCACCGCCGAGTGCGTGTGCCCGCTCACGATGGCGTCCACCGCGCCCGTCGGCAGGGCCCGCGCCATCTCGAAGATCTCGCCGCGGCAGTCGTCGGGATCGCCGACGTTGCAGAACCCGCCGAGGTGCGCCACGACGATCACGACCGATGCGCCGCGCGCGCGGAGCGCCGCGGCGTGCCGGGCCACCACCGGTGCCGGATCGACGAAGCGCAGGTCGGCCACGTGGCGCGGCATGGTGGTCCGCGGTGTGGCCGGATCGGCGATGCCGACAATCCCGACGCGTCCCACCGACGTGGTGAGGATCGTATCGTTGGGAATCCACTCCACGTCGCGGCCATCGGCATAGGTCACGTTGGCGCCAAGGATGGGCGCGGTGAGCTGCCGCATCCGCGCGCGCAGCGTGTCCTGACCGTAGTCGAACTCGTGGTTGCCCATCGCGTGGGCGGCGAAGCCGATGGCGTTGAGCACCGGCACCACCGCCGCACCGGTGGTGAGGTCGGAGGCCGGCGTGCCGGTGAAGAGGTCGCCGCCACTCAAGACGAGCGTAGCACACATCGGAGCGCACTCGGCTTGCGCCTGCCGGACCATCGTCGCGATCTCGGCGAATCCGCCACGATTGCCCCACGCGCCGTCGGGACGCGGCCGGAAGGCGCCGTGCATGTCGTTCATGGCGAGGAGCCGCAGCGTGCGGCGCGGCGGGAGGATCTCCCAGTTGCGAACGTACACATCAGCGGGTTCGAGCGTGCCGCGCCGCTTGATATCCTCGATGATGAGTTCGCGGATCTCGCGCGAGCCCTCATAGACGACCGGCGCGCCGCGAATCATGTCGTAGCCGCCCCCGCCGGAGGCACGGTAGCTGTTGAGCGCCACCGTGAAGCTGTCGGTGTCGGCGACGGCCCGACCGTTGCGCTCGAGCTTCGTGATGCGCGAGCCAATCGGCTGCGCTAGGTCCACCACGTAGTCGAGGCCAGCCAGCACATCGTAGTTGTAGCCTGGGATGCGGCGGTCGGTCGTGACGCGGAACTCGCCGTCCGGCCCTTCCTCCACCACCCAGTAGCGATTGCTGTGCTCTAGGAAGGCGCGGATCTGCGCGCCCGACAGCTTGAGCGCGCGCAGCGTGTTCTCATACGGATACAGCTCCACGATCCGCTCGACGGTGATGTTCCCGGCGTCGAACCGCGCGGCGGTGGAGAAGACCGAGGCCAGGCTCAACTCCGCGCCCGACTCGCGCCGCTGGACTTCCTGGATGAGGTCGATCATCGGGATGTCGGCACTGCGCGAGGAATCGCTGCGCCATTCCACGTTCGTGCGTCCGATGACGGCCGTGGAATAGCGGAGGGCCCCTTGGTGGGCGCGCTCCACGGCGCGGACCATCGCGCGCTGCTCAGGCCAGCCGCGGGCTTGCACTGTCTCGCCTCGCTTCGCGATCACCGTCCAGCGCCCGTCGCGGCGCTCCAGCTCAAGCGTTGCGATGGCGACGCTGGTTGCCCAGTTGCGGGGCTGCACCACCAGCACACCGTTCACCGTGGTGTCACTGACCTCGCGATGCGAGTGCCCGATGACGATGGCGTCAATGCCAGCGACTTCGTGAGCGACGCGGGCCATGGGATTCTCGCTTGGGAGCCCGGTGGCTACGGTGTCGTACGAGGTCACGCCATCGAGCCCCGCGTGCGCGACGACAATCACCACGTCGGCCCCCTCGGCGCGGGCCGCGGCCACCTGCGCCGGCAGCGCGGCGACGATGTCGGTCACCTCGAGGCGCCCGCGGAGGTGGTCGCGATCCCAGACCATCGAACCGGGCGTTGTCGCGCCGATGATTGCCACCTTCACCCCGGCACGGGTGACCATCGTGCGCCCGGGATACTGGTGCCCGCCGTCAAGCCTCGTGGTGTTCGCCGCCAGGAAGGGGAAGCGCGCCTGCGCAACCGCGCGATCGAAGATGCCGAGCCCGTAATTGAACTCGTGGTTCCCCACCGCCGCGGCGTCGTAGCGCATCAGGTTCATGGCCGCGATCACGGGATGCGGGGCGAGCGAGTCCACGCGCCCGGCCACGTAGGTCATGGCGTTGCCCTGCAGCAAATCGCCGGCGTCCACAAGAATCACGCGGTTCCGCGCCACGCGCCGCAGCGAGTCGATGATCGTAGCGGCCCGCGCCAGTCCGCGCGTGGAGTCCACCCGGCCGGCGGCGTAGTCCCAGCCGCGCAGGCGCCCGTGGACGTCGGTGGTGGCAGCCACCTTGAGCGTCACCCGTTCCTGCGCGGCGGCAGGAGTCGCGGTGGAGGCGACCAGCAGTCCAACCGCGAGGATGAATCGAAGCGAGAGCATCTGTAAAAATAGACCCTCCCACACCCAATCAGCAGTGGGAGCCGCCGTGGATAGCCGGCCGAAGCCCTGCGTCCCCGCGCACCCGTCCCCGCATCCTGCCCCGCATCCGTCCCCGCCCGTCCCTTCCGTCTTCCGTCTTCCGTCTCGCAGCTTCCGAAAAGTTGCCAACCCCTCCCCTCCATCCGAGCTTTCCCGGTACACGACCGTGACACCCCCCCTGCTTCTCGCCGTGACTCAATCCGAACAGATTCCTCGCGTGACGATCACCCTGCTGGGACACCGATGCGACCGTTGATCATCGGCGTCGCCGGCGGGTCCGGATCCGGCAAGACGACCGTCGCGCGCCGCGTGGCGGACGCCCTCGTCGGGGCCAAGGTCGCCTTCCTCGATATGGACGCCTACTACCGTGATCGCGCCCTCTCGCACGAGGAGCTGCGGCATCTGAACTGGGATCACCCCGATGCGTTCGACCTCGAACTGCTCGCCAGCCAGCTGGAGCTTCTGGCCGCGGGCCAGGCGATCGACAAGCCGGTGTACGATTTCGTCTCGCATCGCCGGAAGCCCGTCCCCGAGCGGATCGAGCCGGTGGACGTGATTGTGATCGACGGAATCCTGCTGCTCGTGGACGAGCGGATCCGCTCGCGACTCGACATCAAGGTCTTCGTGGATACCGACGCCGACATCCGCGTGGTGCGGCGCATCCGGCGGGACGTGGCCGAGCGCGGACGTCCCATCGAGGAGATCCTCGAGCAGTATCTCACCACCGTGCAGCCCATGCACCTGCAGTTCGTCGAGCCCAGCAAGCGCTACGCCGACCTCATCATCCCGCGCGGTGGGGACAACGCGGTCGCCATTGACCTGCTGCTCGCCGCCATCAACCGTCGTCTCTCCGACCCACGCCCGTGACGGCCCCAGCCCACGCCGCCGACCGCATCCTCGTGGTGGATGACGAACCCGACATCGTCGCGCTCGTCGTCTACCACCTCGCCAAATCCGGCTACAAGGTCTCCTCGGCCTCCACCGGGACCGACGCCCTCGCCATCGCCAAGCGCGACCGGCCGTCGCTGATCGTGCTCGACCTCATGCTCCCCGGAATGTCGGGCTTCGACGTGCTGGCCAAGCTGCGCGAGGACGCGGGGACCGCGAACATCGCCGTGCTGATGCTCACGGCGCGCAAGGACGAACCGGATCGCATCAAGGGACTCGAACTCGGGGCCGACGACTACCTCACCAAGCCCTTCTCGCCGCAAGAGCTCGTGCTGCGGGTCGGCGCGATCCTCCGGCGCGTGGCGGGCGGCGGAGAGCCGACTGACCTCTTGCAGATCGGGCCCATCCGTGTGGATCGGTCGGCGCACCGCGTCACGGTAAACGACCACGAGATCGAGCTCACGCCGACGGAATACAAGCTCCTCCTCACCCTCGCCGAACGGCGTGGACGGGTCCAGGCCCGCGCGCACCTCCTCGAGTCGGTCTGGGATGCCGCGCCCGACATCCAGACACGCACGGTGGACATGCACATCCAGCGCCTGCGGACCAAGTTGCATCCGGCCGGTGACTTGATCGAGACCGTGCGCGGCTTCGGGTATCGGCTGAAGGGCGGCAAGGACGGGTGAGACTCACCCAGCGGCTTCTTCTCGGCGCCACGATCGTCGTCGGGTTCCTGGCGGTCCTCATCCTGACCTTCGTGGACCGCCAACTCACCGTGCGCCTGCGCGATGATGCCGCGGGTTTTCTCGAACGTGAGGCGCGCCTGGTGGGCGTGCTGTGGACGCGCGAAGGCAACGTCTTCCCCGACTCGCTGGCTGACCGTGTGGGCGCCGCCCTCGGGCGGCGCGTGACCCTCGTGGACACGCTGGGCGTGGTCGTCGGCGATTCGGAGTTTGATGGGGCGGCGCTTCGCGCGCTCCAGAATCATCGGCTGCGACCCGAAGTGCGCGCGGCCTTCGAGGGGGCGACGGGGCTCTCGCGACGCCCCTCTCCCTCGACCGGCGACGAGGAGCTCTACGTCGCGGTCGAAGTTCCTCCCCTCGGCGTGGCCCGCGTGTCGTTGCCCACCGAGAGCCTCGACCAGGTCACGGGCGCCGCGCGGCTCAACATCTTGGGCGCGTCGCTCCTCGCCCTCGCGGGCGCCTTGATCATCGCCTTCCTCTTCGCCCGCTCGGTCTCGCGGCCGGTGGAGGAGCTGCGCGACGTGGCCCAGGCGCTCGCCGACGGCGACCTGGCGCGCCGCCCGACGTTGCGCGCGCCGGGCGAGATCGGCGACCTCGCCGAGGCCCTGCGCGAGTTGGCGGAGCAGCTCTCGGCGCGCCTCCACGCCCTGGAGGCCGACGAGACGTTGCTCGTGCAGCTGACCGAATCGCTGAACGAGGGCGTGATCGCCGTGGACACGCGGCGGATGGTGGTGCGCATCAACGAGACCGCGCGCCGCCTGCTCGGGATGCGCGCACCCCTGCCCTTTCCGGTGGATGACCTGCCCCGCGACGTCGCGCTGCGCGACGCGCTGCAGGACGCCTTCGCTGGCGAGACCACCGAGGGCGCCGAGATCGTCATCGCCGGCCGCACCCTCAACATCACCGCGCGCCCGTTGACCGGAGGCGGCGCGGTGCTGGCGCTGTTCGACCTCACGCGTGTACGCCGCCTCGAGGCGGTGCGCCGCGACTTCGTCGCCAATGTATCGCACGAACTGCGGACGCCCCTCACCATCGTGGGCGGTTTCGCCGAGACGCTCGTGGAAGGTGATGTGCCAGCCGAGGCGCAGAAGGGATTCGCCGAGCGGATCCTGGGCAATACCCGCCGGATGCAGCGCATCGTGGATGACCTGCTCGACCTCTCGCGCATTGAGTCGGGCGGATGGGTACCGAATCCACAGCCCATCGCGCTGGCCACCGTCACGGCCGACGTGTTCGCCGCCGCCCGGGATGCGGCGGAAGCCAAGGGGCTCGACCTGCGCCGCGAGATTCCCGACGGCGCGGCCACCGTGCACGCCGACGCCACCGCCCTGCGGCAGGTGCTGGGCAACCTGGTGGACAACGCCGTGCGCCACACGGCCGCCGGCAGCGTCGTGCTGTTCTCCGAGCCGCATGAGCGCGGCGTCATCGTGGGCGTGCGCGACACGGGCTCGGGCATCGCGCCGGAGCACCTCCCGCGCATCTTCGAGCGGTTCTACCGAGTGGATCCCGGGCGTGCCCGCGAGGAGGGCGGCACGGGCCTGGGGCTCGCCATCGTGAAGCACTTGGTCGAGGCCCACGGGGGGCGGGTGCGCGCGGAGTCGGACCTCGGGAAGGGCTCGACCATCACGGCCCTGTTCCCCCACGGGCCCTCCTGAGGCTCGGACCCGGGCCCATTGTAACGGCCTGTTACAGGTTCGTTGCACTGCTGTAGAGGGTCCGGTACGGGCCGGTCGGACATTTCTGTCGTTCCGGGCGCTAGGCGTGGGCCCGGAATCCTCAGAACCTTTCCGACCATCTCACGAGACGCCCATGCGCCGTGTCCTGCTTGTACTCGTTGCTGCACTGATCCTTCCCTCCGCCGCCCGCGCGCAGGCCGTGGCGACGGGCCGCGTGGTGGGCCGCGTCATCGACGCCGCCTCCGGTAGCGGCATCACCGACGCCGGCATCCAGGTCGTCGGCACCTCGCTCGGGACCATGTCGGGCGTCGAGGGCCGCTTCACGCTCAACGCCGTCCCCGCCGGCACGGTGACGCTGACCGTGCGCCGCATCGGCTACGCCCCCAAAACGATCACCGGCATCTTCCTCGAAGCGGGCAAGACGGTCGAGCAGACCATCTCCCTCGGCGCGGCGAGCCTCGAGCTCTCGGCCCAGGTGGTCACGGCCGAAGCCGAGCGCGGTACCGTGAACGAGGCGCTGGACCAGCAGAAGAACTCGGTGAACGTGGTGAACAGCATCACCGCCGAGCAGATGTCCAAGAGTCCGGACGGTGACGCCGCCGCCGCGGTGCAGCGCGTCTCCGGCGTGAACGTGCAGGACGGCAAGTACGTGTTCGTGCGCGGCCTCGGCGATCGGTACACGACGACCTCGCTGAATGGCGCGCGGATCCCGAGCCCCGAGCCCGAGCGTAAGGTGGTGCCGCTCGACCTCTTCCCGACCGGGCTCCTCCAGACGATCACCACGGTGAAGACCTTCACGCCCGATCAGCCGGGCGACTTCTCCGGCGCCTCGGTGGACATCCAGACCAAGGAGTTCCCGGCGCAGCGCACCTGGGCGATGAGCAGCAGCATGGGTGGGTCCGATGCCGTCGTCGGGCGGAACCTGGTGATGCCAGGCCGTGTGGGCGGTGACCTCTTCGCGAACGGCGCGTCGAACCGAGCCCTGCCGGCCTTCATCCAGCAGTTCGGCAACTTCTCCACCTCGTTGCCGGGCCAGGCCGACTACAACCGCATGGTCGCGGATTTCCGGAACTCGTGGTCCCCGCGGGCGCAGGAAGGGGGGCTCAACGGCTCCACCTCCCTCAGCGTCGGCGGCAACGACCCGGTGTTCGGCCAGCGCATCGGCTACTTGGTGAGCGGCACCTACTCCTACGGGCAGGAGGCACGCCTCAACAACGTGCGCGCCCTCGCATTGGCGCAGTCCGGTGCGGAGCCGTCGGAGATCGACCGCTATGAAGGCCAGATGGGACGCAGCAGCGTGCTCTGGGGCGGGCTCGCGAACTTCAGCACGATCCTCGGCGAGCGCACGCGCGTGTCGCTGAACAACACCTACAACCGCACGATGGACTCGGAGGCCCGCCGCGAGGAAGGGTTCTCGGAGAACCTCGCGCTGCCGTTCATCGTCACGCGGCAGA
Source organism: Gemmatimonadaceae bacterium (assembly GCA_024710705.1). GTDB lineage: Bacteria > Gemmatimonadota > Gemmatimonadetes > Gemmatimonadales > Gemmatimonadaceae > Pseudogemmatithrix. The sequence goes on from JANJUF010000082.1 coordinate 23,636, forward strand.
AATACATCGAGCGCAGCGTGCGCTCGTCGCAGTTCCTGGTGCAGAGCGACCTGACGGCGAACCAGAAGCTGGAGGCGGCCGTCACGGCCTCTGGCGTCACGCGTGTGGAACCCGATCGCTCCGAGTTCGTGCAAGCGATCTTCGACGATCCGAACTCCGGCCAGCCGATGGCGCCGCAGTGGTTCTCATCGTCCAACGAGGGCGCGGTCCGGACCTTCAGCGACCTCACCGAGAACGCCTATGAGGCGCGCGCACACTATCGCATCCAGTTCGGCGAGCCGGGGAGCCTGCTCGCCCTCAAGGTCGGCGGCCTCGGCCGCTTCGCCGAGCGCGACGCGACGAGCACGGCCTACAGCATCGCGGCGTCGGGCCTCACCGATGCCGAGCGGCAACTGGCCCCTGAGCAGATCTTCAGCCAGTACACCGACGCCAGCGACAACGTGTGGCGCGTGACGCCAATCGGCGTGGGCGGATCGTACACGGCGTCGGATTACCTCGGCGCCGGCTTCCTGATGGTGGAGAAGGAGTTCGGCCCGAAGTGGCAACTCATCACCGGCGCCCGGGCGGAGTACTCGGATGTGCTCGTGCGCGCCGAGCCGACGGTGGGCGCCACGACCGCCACCAACCCGACGTTCCTCGACGTGTTGCCGGCCATCGCGCTCACCTATCGCCCGGGACCGCGCACGAACCTGCGGGCTTCGGCCTCGCAGACGGTGTCGCGTCCCGAGTACCGGGAGCTCGCGCCGATCCAGTACCGCGAGGTCATCGGGTTCGACAACGTGATCGGCAACCCGAACCTGAAGCGCGCGCTGATCCAGAACTACGACCTGCGCTGGGAGTACTATCCGGGTGCCGGCGAAGTGATCAGCGTCGGCGTCTTCGCCAAGCGCTTCACCAACCCGATCGAGCGCGTGTACATCGGCTCCAGCGGCACCCGCATCATCACGTTCGTGAACGCGCTGGGCGCCGACAACGTCGGGTTGGAGCTCGAGGGGCGGAAGCATCTCGACTTCCTGACGCCGGCGCTGGCCAACTTCTCGGTGAGCACCAACGCCACGATCATGCGCAGCGAGATCCGCATCGATCCGACCGCAGGCTCGGTGACGAGCGCCTCCCGCGCGATGGTGGGCCAGGCCCCATACATGTTCAACACCGGGCTCACTTGGGCGTCGCCGCTCGGCACGACCAGCGCGTCGATCCTCTACAACGTGGTGGGCGCCCGCATCACCGACGCCGGTGAGCTCCCCATCCCTGACGTGAAGGAGCAGGAGCGTCACGTGGTGGACTTCTCCCTGCGACTCCCGGTTGGCGAGCGGCTCAGCGCCCGCCTCGATGCGCGCAACCTGCTGGACGCGCCGTACCGCATCCTGCAGGGCCCGATCACGCGTGAGGAGTACCGCGTGGGCCGGACGTACTCGTTGGGCTTCAGCTGGCGCCCGTAGCACCACCAGACGGCGCGTCGGCGCCGTGACCGGGCTGTGACCGAAGCGCCACCGGGCAGAGACACGGTGGCGCGTCTGTTGGGTGTGTCGCGCACGGCGTCGCGGTCTGCAGTCCCACACCTCCACTCTGGATTCCCATGCTCCGACTCCCGACGCTGCGCGCCCTTGGCGCCGTGCTCCTCGCCAGCGCCTCGCTGGCGGCCTGCAACGAGACTGACGGCATCACCGGCGGCACGACCGGCGCCGCCGTGATCTCGACCAACATCACCGCCAACCGCACGCTCTATGCGGACACGGTGTACACGCTGCAGGGCTTCATCCAGGTGACGAACGGCGCCGAGCTGACGATCCAACCCGGCACCGTCATCCAGGGCGACTTCGCGACGCTCGGCTCCTCGCTCTTCATCACCCGTGGTGCGCGCATCAATGCCAACGGCACCGCCGCCGACCCCATCGTCTTCACCTCGTCGCGCCCGGTGGGCCAGCGCCAGGCGGGGGACTGGGGAGGCTTGATCATCATCGGGAACGCCACCAGCAACCGCACCGGCAGCGTGGTGCTGGAGGGCACCGGCACGGGGCCGAGCAATCCGCAGCAGGTCTACAGCGGCGGCACCGACGACCTCGACAACAGCGGCACGCTGCGCTACGTCCGCGTGGAGTTCGCGGGCTACGCGACGGCCGCCGACGCCGAGCTCAACAGCTTCACCTTCGCCGCCGTCGGCAGCGGGACCACGCTCGAGTACCTGCAGTCGCTCTACGGTCTCGACGATTCCTTCGAGTGGTTCGGCGGGACGGTGGACGGCAAGTACCTCGTCTCGTACGAGTCGGGCGACGACCACTTCGACATGTCGGAAGGCTACCGTGGGCGCCTGCAGTACCTGATTGCCTACCAGTCGCGCCTCGTGGTGCCGCGCCCCGGTGCCGGCTCCACCTCGGGTGACCCACAGGGCATCGAGAACGACGGTTGCGCCGGCGCCGGCTGCACCGACGGCCAGAACTCCACGCCGCTCACCACGCCGGTGGTCGCCAACTTCACGCTGGTGGGCTCGGGCCTGGGCACCGACATCGATCCGACCTCGGGTGGCAACGGCATGGTCCTGCGCCGCGGCACGGGCGGTTACTACGTGAACGGCCTCGTGGCCCGTTGGCCGAAGGGCGCCGTGGCGCTGCGCGACGCAGCGACGCAGACGCGGATTGACGACGGCGTGTTCGACATGCGCAACGTCCTCGTGGTGGAGGCCCCGGCGATCTTCAACGTCTCCGGTGGCTTCGTCCTCGCGGACTCGGTGGAGCGCAGCATCGTGCGCGACGCAGCCGCCACCACGGCGTCGCAGTTCACGACGTTCTCGATGCCGGCGACCAGTGCGGCATCATTCGACTGGACGCCGCCGGCCGGCGCGCTGGCGGCCAGTGGCGGACTCCAGACCTTCGCCGGCAACCTGAGCACGGCGGCCGGGGTCTTCGTCCAGGGCACGTCGTACCGCGGAGCCGCCTCGCCGGGTGGCGCCAAGTGGTGGACCGGCTGGACCGTGTACGCCACGAACTGACGCCCTAGATTGCGAGAGCGGCCGGTGCCCGATCCGGGCGCCGGCCGCTCTCGCATCCTCCAGCCTTCGCCATGCGACTTACGTCCCTGTTCGCGTTCGCCCTCGCCGCCGGTGCTCTCGCCGCCTGCGAGCGCACTGCCACCCCCGACGCCGCACCGGCCGCCACGCCGCGCGCGGGCGTCGTGGACAGCGCGCTTCCCATTGACACCCTCCTCCATCGCTTCCGCGCCACGCTCGCCGACACGCCGACGACGCTGGTCGGCGGCGCGTCGTCCCCCGAAGCGCTCACGCGGACCCTGCTCCGCGCCCTCGAGACGCAGGACACCGCGACGGTGCAGCGGCTGGTGCTCTCCGCCAGCGAGTTTGCTTGGCTCCACTATCCGCACACACGCTTCACCCGGCCGCCCTACGAAATGGGCCCCGAACTGCTCTGGCTCCAGCTCGGCATGGCCAGCGAGAAGGGGGCGGTGCGGCTCATCCGACGCTACGGCGGCGTGCCGCTCCGCTTCGAGGCTCTGGCCTGCCCCGACAGCGCGACCATCGAGGGACCGAACCGGATCTGGACCGGTTGCCGGGTCCGATTCGCCGCCTCGGACTCGACGGCGCGTGAACTCGGGCTCTTCGGCTCATTGCTCCAGCGCGACGGGCGGTACAAGTTCGTCTCGTACGCAAACGAACTCTGACCCCTCTGGCATGACCGGCTCCCGCTCGGGCGCGTGGTTGCGGACGATCGCACTCGTATGGCTCGGCGTCCTCGCGGGATTCGCGATCGGCATCGAGTGGATTCGCTCACGCCCGCAGCCGCCGGCGCCATCCGGGGGCATTGACCTCGTCGGCGCTGGCGCCACGTTGCCGTATCCGCTGTACCGGCGCTGGTTCGCCGCATACGGCGCAAGCTCGGGCGTACGGATCAACTACTTCTCCGTCGGCAGCACCGAAGGGATCCGGTTGATGCTCGACGGCACCGCGGACTTCGGCGCGGCCGACCGTCCGCTCAGCGCCGACGAGCGCGCGCGCGCGCGCTGCGGGCCGTTCGAGATGCCCACGGTGGCAGGCGCGGTGGCGGTCGCCTACCGGCTTCCCGACCTCGGCGCGCCACTGCGGCTCGACGCCGACGTCCTGGCGTCCATCATCCTCGGCCGCATCACGCGATGGGACGACGCCGCCATCCGCGCGCTCAATCCGGACGTCACCCTGCCGCCGATGGCGATCCACCTCGTCCAGCGCGCACGCACCACCGGAACGAGCGCGCTGTTCGCGCAGTACCTCGCGACGAGCGCACAATGGCGGCGGGCGTCCGGTTCGGCCGATGCCCTCACCGCAGCCGGGGCGCGGGTGGAGGGGAATGAAGGCGTCACCGCGGCCATCAGCGCGCGCATCGGTGCCCTTGGCATCGTGGAGTACACCTACGCGCAGCAAGCCGGCCTCGACGTGGCGGCGCTGCGGAACGCCAGCGGCGCGTTCGTCATCCCCTCGGCGGCCGCGACGGCCGCCGCCGTCGCCGAACTGCTGACACCGGCCGCGGCCGATACGCTGCTCGGGGCCGTGGGTGCGCGTGCAGCCGACGCCTATCCCGCCGTCGCCATCACACGCATCATGGCCGACGCCGCGCTCGGCGACGCCCAGAAGAGCGCCCACTTCATCGCCTTCGCCCGCTGGGCACTGCGCGACGGCGCCCGCGTCGCGGCCGAGGTCGGATACGCGCCGCTGCCGGACGGCGTCACCGCGAGGCAATTGCGGCGGCTCGACGCCCTGCGCGCCGGCGTGTGCCCCAGCCCGCGGGGCCTGGAATGACCGCCCCGAAGACGCAGGACGGGCCCTACCGCCCCGCGCGCGATGACAGGGACCAGCGCATTGCCGCGATCGACATCGGCTCCAACTCCATCCGCCAGATCGTTGCCGACGTCTCGGCCGATGGCACCATCCGTGTGGTGGACGAAATGAAGGCCGCCCCGCGGCTCGGCGCCGATATCTCGGCGTCGAACGCGCTCGACGAGACGCACATGACGGAGGCGGTCGAGGCACTCGCCCGGATGGCAACGCTCGCGCGCCAACTCGGCGCCAAGCGCATCGAAGCGGTGGCCACGAGCGCGGTGCGCGATGCGGTGAACGGCGCGGCCTTCCTGAGCCGTGTCCGCAAGGAGGCGGGGCTCCGCGTGCGCCTCCTGGATGGCGAGGAGGAGGCGCGCCTCGCGTTCCGCTCCGCCTTGGCGCACTTCGAACTCGGTGCCGGCCGCTCGGTCGTCATGGATATCGGCGGCGGTTCGCTCGAACTGGCCCTTGCCGCCGACGGGCTCGTGGATCGGCTGCTGTCGTTCCCGTTCGGCGCCATCCGGCTCACCGAACGCTTTCTCCGCGGCAAGCCCGGTCCCAAGGGCGTGAAGAAGCTGCGCAAGCACGTGCGCGCCGCCATCCGGAAGTCGCTCCCGGTGCGCGACTGGCGCGGTGCCGCGGTGATCGGCTCCGGCGGCACCTTCACCAACCTGGCCGGCATGTACTTGGCGCGGCAGGGCATCCGCGTGCGCAGCGTGCACGGCACGCGCATCCCACGCCACGAGGTGGAGCACATCCTCGAGCAGCTGAGCGCGATGACGCCGGAGGAGCGGCTGGAGGTGGAGGGGCTGAATCCCGGACGCGCCGACATCATCGTGGCGGGCCTCGCGGTGGCCGCCGAGGTGCTGGCTCGCGTGGAGCCGCGCGAACTGGCGGCCTCCGGTTACGGTATCCGCGAAGGCCTGCTGCTCGAAACGGCGCGCGTGCGTCCCGTGATCGCCGATCCGGGGGAGGCCCGCGCGCGTTCGGTGCTGGGGTTCGCCGAGAAATGCCGCTACGAGGCACCGCACTCGCAGCAGGTGCAGCGGCTGGCCCTGCAGCTTTTCGACGCCATGGGCGCGCGGCTCGGCTGCGCACCCGAAGAGCGCCAGACCCTGAGCGATGCCGCCCTGCTGCACGACGTGGGCTACCACATCAACTACCAAGGACACCACAAGCACTCGTTCCACCTGATCCAGCACGCCGACCTGCTCGGCATCCCGCCGGACGAACAGATCGTGATCGCCCACGTGGCGCGCTACCATCGCGGGAGCGAGCCGAAGCGCAAGCACGAGGCGTTCTGGTCGCTCGATCGCGACACGCGTGAGAAGGTGCGGCGCCTGAGCGCCCTGCTGCGCGTGGCCGACGGTTTCGACCGCGGGCACGTGAGCGTCGTGGACCGCCTCAAGGTGCGCTGGATGGAGCGCGCCATCCGCATCACGCCGGTGCCGCGGCGCGCCACGGCCCCGATGCGGCTCGAGCTCTGGGGCGCGAGCCGGAAAGCGGGACTGCTGGCGGAGGTTGCGGGCGTGCCGGTGGAAGTGGTGGGACCAGACGGGGCGGTCTACGCGCCCGACGACGCGGAGACCGACTCCGGGAAGTAGCGCCGCTGTGCCCACAGCGAGACGTACACCAGCGCCACGAGCACCGGCACTTCGATCAGCGGGCCGACGACGGCGGCCAGCGCCTCGCCGGAGGTGATCCCGAACGTGCCGATCGCCACCGCAATCGCGAGTTCGAAGTTGTTCCCCGCCGCCGTGAAGCTCAGCGAGGCCGTGGTCGGGTAGTCGAACCCCAACCGCTTGGCGCTCCAGAACGCGAGCCCGAACATCACCAGGAAGTACAGCGTGAGCGGCACGGCCACCCGCGCCACGTCCCACGGCGTTTCGATGATGCGATTCCCCTGCATCGCGAACATCAACACGATGGTGTACAGCAGGCCGATGAGTGCCGTGGGACCGATGCGCGGCAGGAACGTGCCTTCATACCACGCCTCGCCGCGGCGCTTCACGAGGCTGCGCCGCGTGTACCACCCCGCGAAGAGTGGCACGCCCAGGAAGATTCCGACGCTCTTGGCGATGTCGCCCATCGAGATGTCGAGCGCGGCGGTCTCGGCGCCCATCCAGCCCGGGACGGTCACGAGGAAGAGATAGCCGAGCAGCGAGTAGGTGAGGATCTGGAAGACGGAGTTGAGCGCCACGAGGACGGCAGCGATCTCATTCGAGCCGCAGGCGAGCGTGTTCCAGATCAGCACCATGGCGATGCAGCGCGCGAGCCCGATGAGGATGAGCCCGTTGCGGTACTCCGGGAGGTCGGGGAGGAAGAGCCAGGCGAGGGCGAACATCACGAGCGGGCCGAGCACCCAATTGAAGAACAGCGAGGTGCCGAGGAGCTTGGTGTCGGCGGCGTGGCGCCCGATGGACTCGTAACGGACCTTGGCCAGCACCGGATACATCATCCACAGCAGGCCGATGGCGATGGGCACCGAGACGCCGGCGACCTGCACGGCGTCAAGCGCGGCGCCGAGTCCGGGCCAGGCGCGGCCAAGCCCGAGGCCGAGGGCCATGGACGCGAAGATCCACAGGGGCAGGTAGCGATCGAGGGTGCTGAGACGCGTGAGGACGGGGGAGGCCATTGGGGACATTGGACGGAAGACGGAAGGTGAACGGCGAACTGCGCTTGCCTCCCGCCGTTCGGTTGCATATCGTATATGCGATACCATATATATAAGTGCCATGACCACGCTTGCACCAGCCACCCGCTCGGCGCTTCGCGGGATTGCCGCGCTTCATGAAGCGTGTGGTGATCCGGCTCGGCTGCGGTTGCTGAACCTGCTCGCGGGGGGCGAGCTCTGCGTGTGCGACCTCGTGGAGCTCACGGGGGAGTCGCAGCCCTTTGTCTCGCGCCATCTGGCGCGGCTGCGCGAGGCCGGGCTCGTCTCGGTGGAGCGACGCGGCAAGTTCGCGTACTACCAACTCGCCGAGCTCGGCTCGCACGCGCAACGCCAGCTCGACGCGGTGCTCGATAGCCTCCACGCCGCCGACCCGCGCCTCCGGCGCGAGCGCGATGCCGCCGCCACCTCGGCCGCCAAGCGCGGCGCCACGCCCTGCCGGTAGGGATCGATGACCGTCCAACTCGCGCTGCTCTCCGACGTCCACGCCAACTTGCACGCCCTCGACGCCGTGCTGGCCGACATCGGCGCGCGCATTGGCATCGCCGGGCGCTATCACCTGGGCGATCTCGTCGGGTACTCCCCCTTCCCCAATGAAGTGGTGGAGCGGATCGAGTCGGAGTCCATTCCCGGGGTCAGCGGCAACTACGACTCCACCGTGGCGCATCGCTACGCCCACTGCGGCTGCCGCTCCGAGAACCCGATCCAAGAGGCGGAGGCGCACGAGAGCTTCGCGTGGACACTGGCGAACGTCACCGAGACCACGCGCCAGCGCCTCGGGGCCCTCCCGCATCGGTTGGACCTGAGGCCGCTGGGCGGCCACGCCGCCGGTCCGACGGTGATCCTCCTGCACGCCACGCCGGTGAACAACCTCGTGTACGTCACCGAAGACCGCCCCGACGACTTCCTGCGCAAGATGGCCGCGCAGGCTGGCGCGAAGGCCGGCGATGTGATCGCGTTCGGCCACACCCACAAGCCGTGGAACCGTCTCGTGGATGACGTGCTGTTCGTGAACACTGGAAGCGTCGGTCGCCCGAAGGATGGCGATCCGCGCGCGGGATGGAGCCTGCTCACCCTCGGCGACGGCATCCCGCGCGCCGAGCAGATCCGTGTGCCCTACGATGTCGACGCGGCCAGCGCCGCCGTCCTCGCGGCCGGTCTGCCGGCGGCCTTCGCCGAGACGATCCGCACCGGACGCACCTGAGGCGCCGCGCGCCTAGCCGGTAAAGACCGGGAACGCCGCACTCGAGCTCGGCGGACGCCCCGGCACGCCGCGCGACTGATCGGGCCGCAGCGGACTCTGGTCCACGGTGAAGGCGCCGCTCTCGCGACTCGCGCCCCAGGAATCGCGCAGCAGCATGCGATGCGTGGAGCGCTCGCCGTGCTCGCCCGGGTGACGCTGCACGTAGCTGCCGTCGGGCTGCAGGTCCCAGGCCTGGCGGTTGTCGGCCAGGCAGACTTCAAGGACCGTCTGCAGGCGTCGCTTGAAGGTCGGGTTGGCCACCGGTGTGACCACCTCGACGCGCCGGTCGAGGTTGCGCGGCATCCAGTCGGCCGAGCCGAAGTAGTACTCGGGCTCCCCGACGTTGTCGAACATCCACACCCGCGAATGCTCGAGGAAGCGCCCGATGATGCTGATCACGCGGATGTTCTCGGAGAGACCGTCGACGCCCGGGCGCAGGCAGCAGATGCCGCGGACGATGAGATCGACCTGCACATCGGCCCGCGAGGCCTCGTAGAGGGCGCCGATGATCTCGGCGTCCACGATGGCGTTCATCTTGGCGATGATGCGCCCGCCGCGCCCGGCACGGGCGTGCTCGGTCTCGCGGGCGATGAGCTCGAGGATGCGCGCGCGCATGTTCACCGGCGCCACGAGCAGGCGGCGATACTGCGTCTGCCGCGAGTAGCCGGTGAGGGCGTTGAACAGGTCGCTGACGTCGGCGCCGATGGCCTCGTCGCAGGTGATGAGCCCCAAGTCGGTGTAGATGCGCGCGGTGCGCGTGTTGTAATTGCCGGTGCCGATGTGCACGTAGCGGCGGATGGCGTCCGCCTCCTTGCGCACCACGAGGGCGGTCTTGGTATGGGTCTTGAGCCCCGGCAAGCCGTACACCACGTGTACGCCGAACGATTCCAGCGTACGCGCCCACGCGATGTTGTTCACTTCATCGAAGCGCGCCTGCAGCTCCACCAGCACGGCCACCTGCTTGCCGCGCTGCGCCGCCTCGGTGAGGGCCTGCACGATGGCGCCGTCGCCCGAGGTGCGGTACAGCGTGATCTTGATGGCCAGCACGTGCTCGTCGCGTGCCGCGCTCTCGATAAACGTCTCCACCGACGCGCCGAAGGAATCGAAAGGATGGTGCACGAGGATCTCGTTCTCGCGCACCACGTCGAAGATTGACCGCGTGGTGTCGCGCAACTCCGGCGGCACGTGCGGGATGAGCGGCGGCTCACGATGCTCGGGGAACTCGAGCCCGCTCAGCGGAAAGAGGTCGCTGGCGTCGAGCAGCGGTCCGGGCTCGTGCACTTCGCGCGCCGAGAGCGGCGCCATCTCCGGCGCCTCGCTGGCGCGCAGTTCATCGAGCAGCAGGTCCTTGATGTGGGCTGGCGTTCCCTCCTGCACCTCGAGCCGCACGACCTCGCCAAAACGGCGCTGGAAGAGCTGCTCCTCGATCATCGCGAGCAGGTCCTCGGGCTCCTCGGTGTGCGAGATCTCGAGATCCGAGTAGCGCGTGAGCCGGAAGGTGTAGCAGCCCAGCACCTGCATGCCCGGGAACAGCGCGTCGAGCCGCGAGGTGATCAGCGCCTCCAGCGGCACGAAACTGTTGGGACGTCCCGTCGGCACCCAGCGCGGGAGGCTCTTGGGCACCTTCACGCGCGCGAACCGCACATCCCCGCGCTCCGGATCGCGCAGCTCCACGGCCAGCGAGAGCGAGAGGTTGGAGATGTACGGGAAGGGATGTCCCGGATCCACCGCCAGCGGCGTGAGCACGGGGAAGATGGACTCGGCGAAGTACGTCTCGAGCGTGGCGCGTTCGTCCGGCTGCAGCTCCTGCGGCTGCAGGAGACGCACGCCGATGCCGGCCAGCGCCGGGAGCAGCGTCTCCACCAGCAGCGTGCGCGCCCGCGCATTGAGTTCGCGCACGCGGAGGTCAATGAGGTCCAGCTGCTCCGCAGCCGTCAGGCCGTCGGGCGGGGTCTGGAGTACGCCGGCCGAGAGCTGCCGTCGCAGCCCGGCCACGCGCACCATGAAGAACTCGTCGAGGTTCGAGCTGAAGATGGCCAGGAACTTCACGCGCTCGAGCAGCGGGGTCCGCTCATCCTCGGCCTCGTGGAGCACCCGTGCGTTGAACTCGAGCCAGGAGAGCTCGCGGTTCAGGTAGCCAGGGTCCTTCGAGGCGAGGGGGATCACGCTAGGAGGTGCGAATGGCGGAGACGATGAGGTAGGAGATCGCCGCCACCGCCGCCGACGCGGGGATGGTGATGACCCAGGCCCAGATCATCCGGCTGGCCACGCCCCAGCGCACGGCCGAGAGACGGTGCGTGGCACCGACGCCAACGATGGCGCCGGAGATGGTATGCGTGGTGGAGACCGGGATGCCGAGGAAGGTGGCGAGGAAGATCGCCGAGGCACCGCCCGTCTCGGCGCAGAAGCCCCCGATGGGTCGCAGCTTGGTGACGCGCGAGCCCAGCGTGTGCACGATGCGCCAGCCACCCATCAGGGTGCCGAGGGCGATGGCCAGGTGCGCGCCGAGCTTGATCCAGAAGGGGATTTCGTCGCCGCCCGGCAGGTAGAAATGGCGCAGGAACCCCGTCTCGTTCACGAAGTAGGCCTGCCCTGCCACCAGCAGCGACACGATGATGCCCATCGTCTTCTGGGCGTCGTTGGCGCCGTGGGAGAGCGAGAACAGCGCCGAGCTGGTGATCTGCATGCCGCGGAACAGCGGGTCGAGCTTGGCCGGTCGCTGGTTCCGGAAGATCCAGCTGGTGCCGACCATAAGTCCCCAGCCGGCGGCCATGCCCACCATCGGCGAAACGACGATGAAGATGATGGTCGGGACCCAGCCCGAGAGCAGGACGGCACTGAATCCCGCCTTGGTGACGGCGGCGCCCGCGTAGCCGCCGATCAGCGCGTGCGACGAGCTGGACGGAATGCCATACCACCAGGTGAGCAGGTTCCACGCGATCGCACCGAGGAGCCCGGCAAGGATCACGTCCGGGTTCACGATGGCCAGGTCGATCATCCCCTTCCCGATCGTCTTGGCGACGTTCGTGTCGAAGAGGAACAGCGCGAGGAAGTTGAAGGTCGCCGCCCAGACCACGGCGGTGAAGGGCGAGAGCACCCGGGTCCCCACAATCGTCGCGATGGAGTTCGCGGAATCGTGGAAGCCGTTGATGTAGTCGAAGATGAAAGCGACACCGACGATCGCGAGGATGTACCAGACCACGGATCGCTCAGGAGTTCTTGAGGGAAATGCTCTCGAGCACGTTCGCGACGTCCTCGCACTCATCCACCGCGTGCTCGAGGTTGTCGTAGATCTCCTTCCACTTGATCACTTCGAGGGCGTCGGGCTTGCCGGCGAAGAGGTCGGCGATGGCCTTGGAGTAAATCGCGTCGGCCTTCTCCTCGAGATCCTTCACCTGGCGCGCCGCCTTGTGCACCGCCGACGAGTTGCGGATCTCCTTCACGCCCACGGAGAGGACGCGGGCGCATTCGACGAGCACGTCCATCAGGGCGATGGCGTCGTCTCGGCGCTCGGTGATGCGGAACATCACGGCGCGGCGAGCCGTCCCGTCCATCAGGTCCACCACGTTGTCGAGCCGGTTCGCGAGCATATGGATGTCCTCGCGGTCCAGCGGCGTCACGAAGCTGCGGTCGATGCGCTGCATGATCTCGTAGGTCAGCTTGTCGGCGGCATGCTCCTCCGCCTTCACCTTGACCACGAGTTCCTCCACGCGGGAGGGTTCATTGAAGAGGTCACGCAGGAGGGCGGCCGAGGTCGTCAGGCGCGCCGAGAGCTGGTCGAAGAGGCCGAAAAAGCCTTCATCCTTCGGCAGAAATCTCACGATTGGGGGTCCGCTCGGGGCGGCTCGGAAAAGGTGTTCGGCGAACCCGGTAGGACCGAGTTCCAGAGCCGTGAAATTACGCCCCATCCGGGGCGAACGGCAAACCATAGAAGAGGGACTGTAACAGAACCGTTACCGTGGACTCAGCCCATGGCGTCCAAGAGCCCACGCTGCAATAACATAGCCCGTCGACGCTCCACCAGCTCCGGCCGCTCGAAGGCGCGCACCAGCATCGCCCCTGTCAGGAACCCACCGACGTGCGCCCAGACGGCCACGCCGCCCCCCTGCCGCGGCATTCCCGCGAGATCCGGAATCCCCAGCAACACCTGAATTCCGAACCACCAGATCAGCACCATCCAGGCCGGCAGCGGAATGATCCGAAACAGCACCAAGAAGATGAACAGCATCCGAACCCGGACGCGCGGAAAGAGCACCAGATAGGCCCCCATCATCCCCGAGACGGCCCCCGAGGCGCCAACCGTCGGAATCGGCGAGCTCGGGTCCACCACGATGTGGGCGACCGCTGCCGCCACGCCGCAGATGAGGAAGAAGAGCACAAAACGCCCACGCCCCATCACATCCTCGATGTTGTTCCCGAAGACCCAGAAGAAGAGCCCGTTGCCGAGCAGGTGCACCCAGCTGCCGTGCAGGAAGATCGAGACGATGGGCGAGGCCCAGTTCCGCGGGTCGGCATCCACCACGCAGTTGAGTTCACGGGTCAGGCGGATGCTCGTGCCGAGCGGGGCGGCCCCGGTCAGCTCCGCCGGGACCATCCCAAGGTTGCACACGCTCATCGCCAGCGTCGTGTGGTCGAACCCACCGCCCTGGATGATCAGCCATGCCGAAAGCATCGCGGCCAGGATCAGGATGGTCACGACGGGCACGCGAAGGGTCGGATTTTCGTCGCTGAGCGGAATCATGCAGAAGGTCCTGTCAGTCCCATCAACCGCGTCGCCCAGAGACCGCCAAAATGGCGTGAATCTCTGGCCCAGCCCTTGCCGTCAACAATCGACGTAACTCTGCTCGCGACCAGAAAATCCCGAGCTTTCCGTAGCGCACAAGATATCCCGTCGAGGAACGAATGGCAGACAAGGTGATCGGCATCGACCTGGGCACGACCAATTCCGTGGTCGCGGTGATGGAGGGCGGAGACCCCGTCGTCATCCCGAACGCGGAAGGTGGCCGTACAACCCCGTCGGTCGTCGGCTTCAGCAAGGACGGCGAACGCCTCGTGGGGCAGATCGCCAAGCGTCAGGCGGTGACCAATCCGCAGAATACGGTCTTTTCGATCAAGCGTTTCATGGGGGGCAAGCTCTCCGAGACGCAGACCGAGACGGCCCGCGTGCCGTACAAGGTGGTGCGCGGCCAGAACGATCTCGCCGCGGTCGAGGTGCAGGGCAAGACCTACACCCCGCCCGAGATCAGCGCGATGATCCTCCAGAAGATGAAGCAGACCGCCGAGGACTACCTTGGCCACTCGGTGACGAAGGCGGTCATCACGGTGCCGGCCTACTTCAACGACTCGCAGCGCCAGGCCACGAAGGACGCCGGCAAGATCGCCGGCCTCGAGGTGCTGCGCATCGTGAACGAGCCGACGGCGGCGGCGCTCGCTTACGGCCTCGACAAGAACAAGAAGAAGGACGAGAAGGTCGCCGTGTTCGACCTCGGCGGCGGCACCTACGACATCTCGGTGCTCGAGCTCTATGAAGTGGACGGCACCCGCCAGTTCGAGGTGAAGTCCACCAATGGCGACACGCACCTCGGTGGCGATGACTTCGACCAGAAGGTGATCGACTGGCTGGTGGCCGAGTTCAAGAAGGACCAGGCCATTGACCTCTCCAAGGACCCGATGGCGCTCCAGCGCCTGAAGGAAGCCGCCGAGAAGGCCAAGATCGAGCTGTCGGGGACGATGAGCACGGACATCAACCTGCCGTTCATCACCGCCGACCAGTCGGGGCCCAAGCACCTCAACTACCAGCTCACGCGCGCCAAGTTCGAGCAGCTGGTGGACGACCTGGTGCAGCGCACCATCCCGCCGATGCAGAAGGCGCTCAAGGACGCCGGGCTCGACCCGAGTGCGATCGACGAGGTGATCCTCGTCGGCGGCTCCACGCGCATCCCGAAGATCCAGGAGATCGTCAAGGACTTCTTCAAGAAGGAGCCCAACAAGGGCGTGAACCCGGATGAAGTCGTGGCGGTTGGTGCGGCGATCCAGGGCGCGGTGCTCACCGGCGAGCAGAAGGACGTGCTGCTGCTCGACGTGACGCCGCTCTCGCTGGGCATCGAGACCTTGGGCGGCGTGACCACGGTGCTCATCCCGCGCAACACGACCATCCCGACGAAGAAGTCGGAGACCTTCTCCACCGCCGACGACAACCAGACGACGGTCGAGATCCACGTGCTGCAGGGCGAGCGCGAGCTGGCGCTGCACAACAAGACCATCGGCAAGTTCCAGCTGACGGGCATCCCGCCCGCTCCGCGTGGCATGCCGCAGGTGGAAGTGACCTTCGACATCGACGCCAACGGCATCCTGCACGTGACGGCGCGCGACAAGGCCACCGGCAAGGAGCAGAAGATCCGCATCGAGGCCTCGAGCGGCCTCTCCGACGCCGAGATCGACCGCATGGTGAAGGACGCCGAGAAGAACTCGGCCGAGGACAAGCGGAAGCGCGAGGAGATTGATACGCGTAACCGGCTCGATACCCTCGCCTACCAGGTGGAGAAGGAGTCGAAGGAGTGGGCCGACAAGGTGCCTGCGGACCTGAAGACGCGTCTGGACAGCGCCGTGGAGCGCGCCCGCAAGGCGCACCGCGGCGAGGACATGAACGAGGTGAAGGCCGCGCTCGAGGAGTTGACGGCGGCCTTCCAGGCGGCGGGTCAGGCGGTGTACGCCGCGCAGGCGGCGGCGCCCTCCGACGGGGCCGTTCCGGCCGACGGTCAGGCTGCCCCTGACGCCAAGAAGGACGACGTGGTGGAAGCCGACTTCGAGATCGTGGACGACAAGAAGGCCTAAGGCACTCGCCCCCGGCCTGCTGGAAACCATCGGGCCGCTCCCCGGTACTTATACGGGGACGGCCGGTGAGCCAAAAAAAGGGGGCCGCCTGCAGGCAGCCCCCTTTTCGCTAACTTCAATGCCATGGTGATGCGTGTGAACAGGACCAAGTTGATGATCGGCGTGCTCGCCGCCTTCGCGGGCGGCGTGATTTTCGCGTCGTCGATGGATTGGACGGATCGTGTCTTCGCGCAGGGGGGCCAAAGCCAGTCGCAGGCCCAGCGCCCGCGCACGGACGAGGTGCGGACCATCGCCGACGCGTCCAACGCCTTCGTGTCCATCGCCGAGTACATCACGCCGGCGGTGGTTTCGATCCAAGCCGAGCGCACGACGCCGGCCCGCAGCCCGCGCGGCGGGTTGCGGCAGCTCCCGCCGGGTTTCGAGGAGTTCTTCCGCCAATACGAGGGGCAGCCGCAACAGCAGCAGCCGCAGCAGTCCACGGGGAGCGGATTCCTCGTGACCCGCGATGGCTACATCCTCACGAACAACCACGTGGTCGAAGGCGCGGACCGCGTGCGCGTGGCCATGCAGGACCGCCGGGTCTTCGACGCCCGGATCATCGGGCGCGACCCGTCCACCGACGTGGCCGTGCTCAAGATCGAGGGGCGTAACTTCACCCCGCTCACGTTCGGTGACGACAACACCATCCGCGTTGGCGAGTGGGTGCTGGCGATCGGCAACCCGCTGGGCCTCGATTTCACGGTCACGGCCGGGATCGTCAGCGCCAAGGGTCGCGGGCTGCCGGGCCTGAACAGCAACCAATACGCCATCACCGATTTCATCCAGACCGACGCGGCCATCAACCCCGGCAACTCGGGCGGGCCGCTGGTGAACAGCAAGGGCGAAGTGGTGGGCGTGAACACGGCCATCGCCTCGCAGACGGGCTACTACGCCGGCTACGGCTTCGCGATCCCGATCACGCTGGCCAAGCAGGTGATGGACGACCTGATCGCCCACGGCGAGGTGCGCCGCGCGGTGCTCGGCGTGACGATCAACGAAGTGACGCCGGAGGACGCGCAGGTGGCGGGGCTGCGCGCGATTGCCGGCGTGAAAGTCGGTGGCTACTCGGGCGAGGATTCGCCGGCGCGGCGCGCCGGCCTTGAGCCTGGCGACATCATCACGCGCATTGACGGGCAGCCGGTGGACCGGGTCAGCGCCCTCCAGCGGGCGGTGCGCGCCAAGCGCCCCGGCGACACCGTGGAACTCGACGCCATGCGCTACGGCTCGCGCAAGACGTTCCGGGTCCGGCTGGCAGCCGCCCCGAATGACCCGTCGGTGGTGGCCGAGGCACCGGCGGCCGCACCGCCCGCGACGACGTCACGACTCGGCATCAGCGTGGAGCCGGTGCCAGCCGAGTTCGTGAATGCCCGCCGGATTCCGGAGCAGTATCGGGGCATGCGGGTGGTCTCCGTGGAACCCGGCAGCCCGGCGGCTGAGGTCATGTTCCGCGACGACGTGATCGCCGAGGTGCTCTATCCGCAGCCGCGTGGCCGCGTGACGTCGCAGGACGACCTGCAACGGGCCTTGGACCGTGTCCGGCCCGGCGAGATTCTCAGCCTGCTGGTGTTCCGCGCCGGTGGGACCGCCGTCGTGAACGTGCGCGCGAAGTAGCAACGACTTCACCACGAAGTCACGAAGGGCTCCAATGCACGGTGCGGTTGCAGTGCACCCTTCAAGTCAGATTTGAAGGGTACTGCGAACCCGAAGCCGACATCGGAGCCCTTCGCGACTTCGTGGTGAACGCCGGCCCGTCCGAATGCTGCCTGCCCGGCGGCATTTCAGGGGCGCCCCGCGTATGTTTGGACACAGGCGAGAGTGGCGGAATTGGTAGACGCGCGGGACTTAGGATCCCGTGCCGCAAGGCGTGTGGGTTCGAGTCCCACCTTTCGCATTTTCCTCGAGATGTGAGACGGGAGACTTGAGCGGTGGGTGCGGCCGGCCCCTCCCCCCGGGGGGCCGCGAACCGCCGAAGGGACCTGTGCGTTGAGGCTCCATGCGCATCATCGTGGTGGGGAGCGGGTTCGGGGGATTGGCGGCGGCGATTCGCCTGCAGGCTCAAGGGCACGAGGTCACCGTGCTCGAGCAGCGGGATCAGCCCGGCGGGCGCGCGTACGTCTACAAGCAGGACGGATTCACCTTCGACGGTGGACCGACGATCATCACCGCGCCCTGGCTCATTGACGATCTCTTCACGCTCGCTGGCAAGAAGACGTCCGACTATGTGCGGATCGTCCCGATCGATCCGTTCTACCGGATCCGGTTCGAGGACGGCTCGGTGTTCACCTACAACGCCGATCGCGAGTCGCTGTTGCGCCAGATCCGCCAGTTCCGCGCCGGCGACGAGGCGGGCTACCTCAAGTTCCTCGATGCCAGCGAAGCGGTGTTCGACTCCGGCATGGCGCTCATTGACAAGCCCTTCGGGCGGCTCGGCGCGATGCTCAAGGTGTTGCCCGACCTCATCAAGCTGCGGGCCGACCGCACGGTGGCGGGGCTGGCCAACAAGCACCTCAAGGATGACCGGCTGCGGCAGGTCTTCTCGTTCCATCCGTTGTTGGTGGGTGGGAATCCCTTCCAGACGACGAGCATCTACGCGCTGATCCACCACCTCGAGCAGAAATGGGGCGTGTGGTTCGCCATGGGCGGCACGGGCAAGCTGGTGGAGGCCTTCGCCAAGCTGCTCACCGACATCGGCGGCGAACTGCGGCTCTCGACCCGCGTCGAGGAGATCGTGGTGGACGCGGCCAGCGGGAAGGCCACCGGCGTGCGCCTGGCAGACGGCACGGTACTCGAGGCCGACGCCGTGGTCAGCAACGGCGACGTGGCCTTCACGTACAAGAAGCTCATCCGCCCCGAGTTCCGGAAGACGTACACCGACCGCAAGGTGGATTCGCTCGACTACTCGATGTCGCTCTTCGTCATCTACTTCGGCACCGACCGCACGTATGAGGACATCGCGCACCACGAGATCCTGATGGGCCCGCGCTACCGCGGGCTCCTCGACGACATCTTCAACGCCAAGACGCTCTCCAAGGACTTCTCGCTCTATCTGCACCGCCCCACCGCCACCGACCCCTCGCTGGCGCCGCCGGGCTGCGATGCGTGGTACGTGCTCTCGCCGGTGCCGCACCTCGGTGGCGACACCGATTGGACGAAGGCCGCGCAGGGGTACCGCGACGCGATCATCGCGTACCTCGAGGAGCGGTACATGCCGGGGCTCTCCAAGCACATCGTCACGGAAATGCGGATCGATCCGCTCCACTTCCGCGACGTGCTCTCGAGCCACCTGGGCAGCGCCTTCTCGGTGCAGCCCACGCTGCTGCAGTCGGCGTGGTTCCGGCCCCACAACCAGAGCGAGGACATTCCCAACCTGTACTTCGCTGGCGCCGGCACGCACCCGGGCGCGGGACTCCCCGGCGTGATCAGCTCGGGCAAGATCGTGGCCGACCTCATCGGCAACGCGCCGGCGGACTCGCGGCGGCGCACGGGCAACGTCAGCATGGCGGTGGCCTCGATGCCGCGCCCCGACTTCCTCAAGGAGACGGACGACGAGCTGGTGCGTTCCGACGCCCAGCACTGCGAGGCCATCACGCGCGCCCACGCGCGCACTTTCGCGCTCGCCAGTTCGTTCCTGCCGCCGCGGAAGCGGCGTGGGGCGTTCGCCGTGTATGCCTTCTGCCGGCTGGCCGACGACATCGTGGACCGCAATCGCGACAAGGACCCGGCCTTGCTGACGGCCGAGCTGGATCTCTATCGGGCCGGCGTGGCGGACGCGCTGGCAGGCAATCCCGACGGGCCGGTGTTCCGCGAGCTCTGGCGCTGCGTGCGTGAGTACGGCGTGCCAGCCGAGCTGCTCGAGGAACTGCTCAATGGCGTGGCCTGCGACTTGGCGCCGGCACGCTATCGCTCCTGGGCCGATCTCACGGGCTACTGCGAGGGCGTCGCCGCGTCCGTGGGCGCGATGTGCACCCACATCTTCGGCGTGGTGGGCGACGAAGCCACCCGCCAGAGCGCCGTGAAGTACGCACGCACGTTGGGCGTGGCCATG
Organism: Gemmatimonadaceae bacterium; assembly: GCA_024710705.1. Lineage (GTDB taxonomy): Bacteria > Gemmatimonadota > Gemmatimonadetes > Gemmatimonadales > Gemmatimonadaceae > Pseudogemmatithrix. Next base: position 43,269 of record JANJUF010000082.1, read on the forward strand.
CAGCTCACCAACATCCTGCGGGACGTGGGCGAGGACGCGGCCATCGGCCGCTGCTATCTGCCCGACGAGGATCTCGCCACCTTCGGCATCACCGCTGAGCGCGTGCTACACGATCCCTCCCTCAAGGATGACCCGCAGTGGCATCGCCTGATGCGGCACGAGGTGGCGCGCGCCCGCGCGCTGTATCGCGCCGCGTCGCCGGGCATCGCGCTCCTCGAACCCGACGCCCAGCGCTGCGCCCGCGCCTGCGCCGATGGCTACGCTGCCATCCTCGGCGCGATCGAACGGAACAACTACGACTCCTTCTCGGTGCGCGCGCGGGTCGGGAACTGGAAGCGCGCCGGACTCCTGTGGAGCGTGTGGCGGTCGGGGGCCGAAGTGCCGCCGGCCGATGTGCAGGGACCAGTGATCGAATGGGGGGCACGGCTGCTCTCGCGCCCCGAGGAGATGGTGCTGAGCGCATGATGCACGGCTCGACGCAGTCCGCCTACGCCTACGACAAGGCGGCGCAGGGATTCCTTCTCGGGCATCTCGCGCTCATCGCCTTCGCCACGGCGGCGATGGTCACGATCCTCGCCGGCGACTTCCCCGTCTGGATGCAGGGCCCCTACACCGCCAAGGTGTACGAGCTCGGCTGGCGCTACTCCGGACAGGTCTACATCCTGCTTGGCGCCGTCGCCGTGGTGCTGCACTCGGCGCCGCGCTTCGGGCTCGGCCAGGCCCTCGCCCTGTTCGTGGCGGCCAGCGGCGTGGCCCTGCTGTCCGAACTCGGCGGCACCAACACCGGCCTGCCGTTCGGGCACTACCACTACACCGAGATGCTCGGCTACCGGATCCTCGGCGACGTGCCGTATCCGATCCCGATCTCGTGGTACTACATGCTCTACTGTTGCCTCGCCTTCTGCGCGGCGCTGATGGTCACCGACGACACCACACGCACGAAGTGGCGCTGGTCGCTGGTGAGCGGTGGCTTCCTGACGGCTTGGGACGTTCCGATGGAAGTGCAGATGACCAACGTGCAGCCGGCACACTGGGTGTGGGACCTCGAGAAGTTCCCGGCCTGGGTGCCCGAGTGGCTTGGGGGCCCGATCTTCTACGGCATGCCCCTCTCCAACTGGATCGGCTGGTATATCACGGGGGTGCTCGTGAGCCGGCTGATGCTGGCCATCGTCCCGCCCACCAAATGGCGCGCCACGACCGTGGGGCTGGCCTTTCCGCTGGTGCTGTATGCCACGAACGGCATCATGCCGATTGCGACGGTGGCGAGGCACGGCTACTGGTGGGCGGTGGTGCTGGGAATCCTGGCCATGGGCGCCCCGCTATGGCTGGTGCTGCGGGCCCGGAAGCGGGATGCGCGCGCCCTTGGAGCCACCCCCGCCACCGCTTAAGTTTCCCTGTTCAGGCAGCCCCCCGCCCCGCCTCGGCGAACCTCGCCCGGGCGGGGCGGATTGCTCTGAGCAGGCCACCGGTTTTTCGACCTTCAAGTCCGACCTCCCCATGGAAATCCAGATCACCGCCACCAAGTCCGAGGGCGCCGAGCGCCGGCTCCAGGTGGCTGTTCCCCCCGCCCGCGTCGCCGAGGCCCGCAACAAGGCCGCCGCGCGCGTCAGCAAGCAGGTGCGCATCCCCGGCTTCCGGCCCGGCAAGGCGCCAGCCGCGATGGTCCGCAAGCAGTACGCCGCCGCCATTGACCAGGAAGCCGTGGAAGGGCTGCTCCGCGAGGCCTTCGAGCAGGTGCTGGCCAAGGAGAGCCTCGACCTCGCCACGCAGCCTCACGCCCACGACGTCAAGTTCGGCGAGGACGACGGGCTCAGCTTCGAGCTGCACTGCGAAGTGCGTCCGAAGATCGAGCTCACGAGGCTCGAGGGCTTCCGCGTGATGCGCCCCTCGGACAAGGTCACCGATGAGATGATCACCGAGCAGCTCGACCGGCTCCGTGAGCAGCGCGCGACCTGGGCCCCGGTGGAAGGCAAGCCAGCCGAGGGCAACCTCGTGACGGTGCTGCTCGCGACGGCCGACGACGCCGGTGTGATGCCCGAGGGCAAGGAATACCGCCTCGTGATCGGCAGTGGCCAGGTGATCCCGGCCATTGAGGAAGTGGTGATCGGGCTCGCGCCAGGCGAGACGGTGGAACAGAGCGTCAAGTGGCCCGAGGACTTCCCCGATGAGGCCCAGCGCGGGCAGTCCAAGCCGGTCCGCGTGACGCTCACGGAAGTGAAGAAGAAGGAGATGCCACCGCTCGACGACGCCTTCGCCGCCGAGATGGGCGACTTCGCCTCGCTCGACGCGCTGACGGCGGCCATCCGCGAGGACGTGGCCCAGAACCTGAAGCGCGAAGCCGATGCCGCGTCGCGGACGCAACTGCTGGACGAGATCGTCACGGCCAATCCGTTCGACATCCCGCCGAGTTGGGTGAAGCAGATGATCAAGGCCTACGCCGAGGCGTACCGGATCCCGGAGGAGGAGATCGGGAAGTTCGCCGGCGAGATGGGCCAGATGGCGGAGCGGCAGGTGCGCCGCGACCTGATCCTTGACACGCTGGCCGAGCGGGAGAAGCTGGCGGCGGGCGAGGCCGACGTGGACGCCAAGGTCGCGGAGATGGCCGAGCGGCGCGGCGAGGACGCGGGGAAGCTCTACGCCTCCTTGCAGAAGGCCGGTCGCCTCCGCGAGCTTGAACGGAGCATCACCGAGGAGCGCGTGTTCGCGTGGCTCCTCGAGCGAAACACGATCGAGCAGGCGTAAGCAGCCGCACGTAGACCCGAGTCACGGACCCCCTAGGAGAACGACCCGATGCCCATCATTCCGAATCCGTACGTGATCGAGCGCTCGAGCCGTGGCGAGCGCACCTATGACGTGTACAGCCGCCTGCTCATGGACCGCATCATCTTCATGGGCACGCCCGTGAACGACGACGTGGCCAACATGATCATCGCGCAGCTGCTGTTCCTCGAGGCGGACAACCCGGGGCGCGACATCCACCTGTACATCAACTCGCCGGGTGGCAGCGTGAGTGCGGGCTTGGCGATCTACGACACGATGCAGTTCCTGAAGTCGCCGGTGAACACGATCTGCATGGGCCTGGCGGCCTCGATGGGCGCCTTCCTGCTGACGGCCGGGGCGAAGGGCAAGCGCTCGGCGCTGCCGAACTCGCGCATCATGATCCACCAGCCGTCGGGTGGGGCGTCGGGCACGGCGTCGGACATCGAGATCCAGGCGCGCGAGATCATCTACCTGCGCGCGAAGATGAACGAGCTGATGGCCAAGCACACCGGGCGTCCGCTGGAGCAGATTGAGCGAGACGTGGACCGCGACCGCTTCATGAGCGGCGAGGAAGCGGTGGCGTACGGCCTGATTGACCAAGTGATCACCAATCGCGCCTCGGCCGAGGCCGCGCAGCAGCTGGTGGCCACGAACTAGTTTTGGACCCGAGACCGG
>JANJUF010000102.1 GCA_024710705.1 Gemmatimonadaceae bacterium
CCCGTGGCGAACCTCGACGCCGCCGCGCGCGAACCCTTGCTCGCGCTGCTCGACCGCCTGCGTGACGAGCGCGGCCTCGCCTTGCTGCTCATCTCGCATGATCTCGGCGTGGTGCGGCGCCTCGCCTCGCGCGTCGCCGTGATGTATCTGGGCCGCATCGTCGAGCAGGGCAACGCGGCGCAGGTGCTCGACGCACCGGCCATGCCGTACACCCAGTTGCTGCGTGCCGCCGTGCCCACCGGGCGGCCGCGGCGCTCACACAGCGGTGGTGGCGAGTTGCCCGCACCCCTTGCCGTTCCGGCGCAGGGATGTCCATTTCATCCGCGATGCACGCTGCCCTTGAAAGACGAGGGTTGTCTGAGCGAGCGTCCAGTGTTGCGCGCGGTCTCCGCTGATCCCGACGGCCACCAAGTGGCCTGCCCGAAGGTCTCTCTCCCCCCGAGCCCATGACCCCAAGTCCCAAGTCCGACGCCACGACGCCCGTCACGCCGGCGCTCGCGCCGTACGTGAACGACACGCGCTTCTTCGGCCACCCGCGCGGCCTCTCCACGCTCTTCATGACCGAGATGTGGGAGCGCTTCTCGTACTACGGGCTGCGTCCCCTCCTCGTGCTCTTCATGTCGGCCGCCCTGCTCGACGGCGGCTTTGGCTTCGATCGCCCGGCGGCGTCGGCCATCGTCGGCATCTACGCGGCCTCGGTGTACCTGGCCTCGCTGCCGGGTGGATGGATCGCCGACCGCTGGCTCGGCCTGCGCCGCGCCATCCTGTGGGGCGCGGTCCTCATCACGGGCGGGCATCTCTCGATTGGCCTCTCGGGGCTCGCCGGCGGCGACGGCGCCGGGAAGATCTTCTTCTTCCTCGGCCTGACGCTGATCGTGCTCGGCACCGGCCTGCTCAAGCCGAACATCTCGGCCATCGTCGGCGATCTGTATCCCGAGGGCGGCGCGCGGCGCGACGCCGGCTTCTCGATCTTCTACATGGGCATCAACACCGGCGCCTTCCTGGGCCAGCTCGTCACCGGCTTCCTCGGGGAGCGCGTGAGCTGGCATTGGGGCTTCGGCGCCGCCGGCATCGGCATGTTCGCGGGCCTGCTGTGGTTCTGGATGCGCGCCAAGCCTACGCTCGGCCCCATCGGCGAGGACATCGTCCGAGACCCGGATCCGGCGGTGCAGGCGGCCCGCGAGAACAAGGTGAAGCTCGTGACCGGCGCCGGGCTGGCCCTGCTCTTCGCTGTGTTCGCCGCGGCGGCGCTGGGGTGGGTGACCCTCGACCCGCAGGCCATCGGCCAGTCCATGACGGCCGTGCTCGTGGGCGTGGCCGTGATCTTCTTCGCCTACATGTTCCTCGCCGGCGGACTCACCAGCGACGAGAAGAAGCGGGTGGCGGTGATCTTCGTGCTCTTCGTATTCGCGGCGATCTTCTGGGCCGCCTTCGAGCAGGCGCCGACCTCACTCAACCTCTTCGCCAACGACTTCACCGACCGCGACATCTTCGGCTGGGAGATGCCGGCCACTTGGTTCCAGTCGGTGAACTCGGCGTTCATCATCCTGCTGGCGCCGGTGTTCGCGGCGCTCTGGGTGTGGATGGCCAAGCGCAACATCGAGCTCGCCAGCCCGGCCAAGTTCGCGGCCGGGCTCGCCGCCGCCGGCGTCGGCTTCGCACTGATGATCGTCGCCGCCAACCAGGTGGTCTCGAGCGGCGGCACCGTGCTCGTCTCCCCGTGGTTTCTGATCGGCAGCTACTTCATGCAGACGGTCGGCGAACTCTGCCTCAGCCCGGTGGGCCTCTCGTCGATGACGAAGCTCGCGCCGCGCCAGTACGTCGGGCAGATGATGGGCATCTGGTTTCTCGCCACCTCGGTGGGCAACCTCGTGGCCGGACTCGTGGGCGGGCACATCGATCCCACCAAGCTCGAGCAGACGCCGACGGTGTTCATCGGCACGACGGTGGCCTTGGGCATCGCCACGCTGATCCTGGTACTGATGATCGTCCCGATCCGTCGGATGATGGCGAACGTGAAGTAGCAGCGCTGGAGCGAGGCGCTACTCGCGCCCCATCTTCTTCTTCAGGGCATCGAGCGCGGCGTCCGCCTGGGCGTCGCGCTCGACCCGCTTCTGCGACCGCGCGAGGCCATCGAGTTCCGAGCGCAGCGGCGCATCGTCGGGGAGGCCGAGGTCGGCGTCGGTGAGTGGACGGTTGTCGGCGTTCAGTCCGGTACCCACACCGAGGCTGGCCTGCTTCAGCTGCTTGAGCATGTCGTCGTACTCGCGCTCGGCCAGCCCGTGCTCGGCTTCCTGCACGTCGAGCTTGCGCTCGAGCACGGCGATCCGCTCGGTGTGCTGCGCCTCGTACTTGGCGGCGAGGGCCGCCGTCTCCACATCGGGGACGCTTTCCGCCAGCGTGCGCCGGCGCGTGGCGGTGGCCAGCGATTCGCGTTCCGCCGCCAGGCGTTGCCGCGTGATCTCGGCGCTCTGCGCCAGGTCCTCCACGCCGAGTTTCGCCAGCGCGAGGGCGCGCTTCATCTCGGTGATGACGGTCCGACGGTCGGCTGGCGCGACGCGCCCCCCGAGCAGGTCCCCGATGGTCTGCTTGAGCGCCTCGAACATCAACCGGCGCGCATCCAGCGCGCCTCGTCCTGCACCTGTCGCATCAACCGTTCCGGGGAGTGGTGGGTGGGGAAGAGTAACGCATCGCTGATGCGGTTGAGGGCGATGCGCAGCACCGGGAAGCGCTCCGAGGCGGCGGCGAAGAGGAGGGCGAGCCCGTGTTCGCCGGCCAGCCGATGCTCGGAGGCCAGCTGGAAGCCGCGACGCCCCATCGCCTCGAAGTAGCTCAGGGCCGGCCCGCCGCGGCGATGCTCACGGTGCGCGATGCGGTCGGGGAACATCCCGCTCATCCACAGCGCGTAGTTGCCGAGATGGGCGCGCACGAGGAAGGACCGGCGCGGCTCCGAGCGCTCGGCGGCCTCCAGCAGGTCGGCGAGGGTGTCGAAGGTCTCGTCGTCGGTGTTGGCCACCCGCCGCGCGCGGTCGCGCAGCCCGAAGTGCAGCAGCACGCTGGCCGCATAGTCCGCGAGCACGCGGTCGCGCTCCCCCATCTGCAGGAGGGCGTGCCGCACGAGGACGTACGAGAAGAGCGGGAGCGACGCGAGCCGTCCACGCGGGGACTCGATCAACGCCGGCAGCAGCGCCGGGTCGTCGAGCAGGGCATCCAGCCCGCGCTCGCGCAGGGCGTCTTCGCCGCGCTCGCGCGCCTCGCTGCCGTGCTCGGCGACCAGCGAGAGCGCGAGGGCGACATCCTCACGCGTCAGACGGGAACGAACGTCAGCAACTATCACGGACGCTGCCTCCAGTGGATTTCCGCGCTATGATACCACCCGTGCCTCAAGTACGACACCCGTGAGTCCCGCCCCGGTTCCCACCGCCCCGCGCGTCCTGTTGTTGGACTCTGGGCGCGTGTGGCGTGGCACGCAACGGCAACTGTTCCTGTTGGCCGAGGGACTGCGCGAACGCGGGGTGGAACCGCTCGTCGTGGCACCGCCGCGATCACCCCTGCTGGCCGCCTGCAAGCGCGCCGGCATCGCCACGGCGGCGCGCGCCATGACGTCGGCCATCGACCTGCTGGCCGTGCGGGCGCTGCGCCGCCTCATCGCGACCTGGCGCCCAACCGTCGTCCACGCGCACTGCCCGCGTACCCACCTGCTCGCCCTTGCCGCCCTCCTTGGCAAGCGACGCGCGATTCCGCTCGTCGTCACGCGGCGCCTCGCCAGCGCACCGCGCGGCCGACTGCGCCATGGCGATCGCGTCGCTCGGTTCATCGCCATCACCGACGCCGGGGCCGCCGCCCTCCGGGCCGGCGGCGTGCCGCCCGATCGCGTCGCACGGATCTATCCGGGCGTGCGCACACGGCTCGATGGCCCCGCGCGCGACTGGCGCGCCGAGTGCGGCTGGGCACCGGAGACCGTCGTGGCCGGACTGGTGGGGCCTCTGACCGAATCGGCACATCGCGATGGCCTCGCTCGCCTCCTCCGCGCCCTCCCGCCCGCCACGCGCGCGCGGCTGGGTGTGGTGCTGCTGGGCGGACCCGGCTCGGGGCGGGGCGACGAGGGCGGATGTCGGATCTACCGTGCCGGCTTCGTCCACGAGATCACGACGGCACTCGCCGGGCTGGACCTGCTCCTCCATCCCGGCGAGTCACGCGGCATGGGCACCGCACTGGTCGAGGGCCTCGCCCTGCGCGTGCCAGCCATCGCATTCGACTCCGGTGGCGTCGGCGAGATTCTCGTTGACGGCAGCAGCGGGGTGCTCGTCCCACTGGGGGACACGACCGGCTTCGCCCAGGCCGTCGCGGCACTGGTGGACGACCCTGAGCGGCGGCGCGCGTTGGGGAACGCCGGACCCGCCCGCGCGGATTCGTTCGGCGTCCCCGCGATGGTCGAGCAGACCCTCGCGCTGTACCGCGATGTGACACCCCTCACGGCCGGCAGCGGAACCTCCGGGTAGTACGGGAAGGACCCCTCCCCTACCTTTCCACTCGTGCTCTACATCTGCATTCCCACACACGACGAAGCGCCGACCGTCGGCGTCCTGCTCTGGCGCATCCGCCAGGTGTTCCAGGAGTACGCGCGCGAGTACGAGATCCTCGTGTACGACGACGCCAGCACCGACGGCACGCGCGAGGTACTCGAGCCCTACGCCAAGGCCCTGCCGCTGACGGTGCTCGGCAGCGCGCAGCGCGTCGGCTACGCGCGCGCGCTCGAGGCCCTGTTGCAGGAGGCGGCGCGGCGCACCACGTATCCGCGTCGTGACGCCGTCATCCTGATGCAGGCCGACTTCACCGATCAGCCGGAAGCGATTCCCGAGCTCGTGAAGCGTTTCGAGGGCGGCGCCGACCTCGTGGTGGCCGAGCGCGCCCTGCCGGCGGACGCACCCGTGAGCATCCAGAAGCTGCACCAGTACGTCTCGTGGATTCCGCGCCTCTGGCCGCTGCGCGCGGCCGTCTCGGTGCCCGGCGTGAAGGATCCCTGGGGCACGATGCGCCTGATCCGCATCGCCACCGTGCGCGACGTGTTGAAGTCCACCGCGCGTGGCGCGACGTCGCCGGCCGCCTCACCGTGGCAGGCGAACCTCGAACTGCTCTGCGCCGCCGCGCCGCATGCGCGTCGCCTCGAGACCGTCTCCGTCACGCCGCGCTTCGACGTGCGCCCACGGGCCAGCCGCCGCGACGCCTGGCCGGACGCCTGGGCGCTGGCCAAGGCCGCGTGGACGGCACGGGGGCGCCGCGTCCGGCTCCCGGCGGCGATTCCGGCGTCACGCGCGCCGCAGACGCCCACCGCGTGACGCGCATGCTGCGCACGATGGTCGGCGTCGCCCTCAGCCTGAGTGCCGCGAGTCCCCTCGATGCGCAGGGCACCGCCGCGCGCGTGCCCTTCGAGCTTGGCGAATCCCTCACCTACGACGTGCGCTTCGGCGCCATCAAGGTGGGCACCGGCCGCATGCGCGTCCTGGCCCGCGACACCGTGCGCGGGCGCGATGCCTGGCACGTGCGCTTCAGCGTCAGCGGCGGCACGTTCTTCTACCGCGTGAATGACGTCTATGAGAGCTGGATGGACGTCACCACCCTCAACTCGCTGCGCTACCAGCAGGATCTCAACCAGGGCTCGCGCGACCGCGAGCGCCGATTCGAGATCTACCCGGACCGCGCCGTGTATCGCGAGACCACGCGCAACGGCCCCGAGCGCCCCTCCGTCTCCGACCCCCTCGACGACGGGTCCTTTCTCTTCTTCATCCGGACCGTCCCCCTCGAAGTGGGACGCTCCTACACGTTCAATCGCTACTTCCGGCCCGATCGCAATCCCGTCATCATCCGCGTGCTGCGCCGCGAGAAGGTGCGCGTGCCCGCCGGCGAATTCGATGCGATCGTCATCCAGCCCGTCATCAAGACGTCCGGCATCTTCTCCGAGGGCGGGCAGGCCGAGATCTGGCTCTCCGACGACGAGCGCCGCATGATGATCCAGATGAAATCGCGCCTCTCCTTCGGCTCGCTCAATCTCTACCTCCGGTCGTTCCGGCTCTCGGCGGCCGCTCCCGAGGAAGAAGGGCCCGACCAGCCGTGAGCGAACGCCGGCCTCCACGCGAGATTGACCTGGCACGCGTGCGCACCGTCCCGGTGGCGGCACGCCCAAACAAGATCGCGACTGAGGCCTTCGCCAAGCCGCCCGGAGAGAACCGGTCGTTCCAGGCGTTCTTCGACTCGCTGCCCGACGTGCTGAAGGCACAGGACCTGCGCCAGGTCGTCGCCGCCGTCGTCGAGGCACATCGCAAGCGACGCGGCGTGATCGTGATGCTCGGCGGCCACGTCGTGAAGACCGGCATTGCCCCGCTGCTCATCGATCTCATGCAGCGCGGCGTCATCACGCATCTCGCGATGAACGGCTCGGCGGCGATCCACGACTACGAGATCGCCCGCTTCGGCGCCACGAGCGAGGACGTGGCGGCGGGACTGCGCGATGGCACCTTCGGGATGGCCGAGGAGACGGGCAAGGGTCTCAACCAGGCCTTCGTGGCCGGTCGCGGACATGGTTGGGGCATGGGCGAGTCCGTGGCACGCGCGCTGGCCGCCGAGCCGAAACTGGCGCACCCCGAGGCGTCGGTGATCCTCGCGGCGCATCGCCATTGGATTCCCGTGAGCGTACACGCGGCCGTCGGCGCCGAGATCATCCATCAGCATCCCGCCGCCGACGGCGCCGCCATCGGCGACACCAGTCACCGCGACTTCCGCCGCCTCGCCGCAAGCTGCGAGGATCTGCATCAGGGCGGCGTGGTCCTCAACCTCGGCAGCGCCGTCATCATGCCGGAGGTCTTCCTCAAGGCCCTCACCGTGGCGCGCAACGTGAACGGGGGGAAGCCCACCCACTTCACGACCGCCGACTTCGACATGCACCGCCACTACCGTCCGCACGTGAATGTCGTGGAGCGCCCGGTGCTCGGCGGCGGCACCGGCTACGAGATCACGGGGCACCACGAGATCATGATTCCGCTGCTGGTGTGGGGGATCGGGTTGGGGCTATGAGACGGAAGACGGAAGCTGCAAGGTGAAAAGCGATGCGGGGGCTCCGGAATCCGGGCCCCCGCATCGCAGTTAACCTTCCGTCTTCCGTCTTCCGCCTTGCGGCCCGACTAGCCGTTCCCCGAAATCTTCTGTTTGACTTCCCGCGCCGTCTCCGGCGCGAAAACGAGCATCAGCACGTAGATGACCGCGCCGAGCACCAGGACGGGGATCGCCAGGCCGATCAGGGCAAAGAGGAGTCCGAAGAGTCCGCCCAGAATGCCGAAGACGAGCTTCAGCGCAAAGAGGCCGACGAGGGCGAGAATGCCGATGGTGAAGACTGTGCGGAGCATGGCACGATCCCGTGTTGGGGTTCTGTCCTCAATGTACGAAGTACGGCGGTGCGGGGTTTCATGGTTTTCGGGTCGGTGCGCGGTCGGTCGGGGCACTCGCGGCCGTGGCAGGTCCCCCGCGCCCCGCGTCGTAGTAACCATCTTATATGCACAAAGACAGTTAGCTGCTGTAGCCCATCCCGACCCCCCCACATATCATTAGCCGCGTACCCCCTCCCGAGCGCCGAGCAAGAGTATGGCTGAGCACCTCTATCAGATCCTTGGCCGCCACCGCGCCGAACCGCTTCCCGCGCGCAAGCCCAGCTGGCTCAAGGTCAAGGCTCCGGGCGGCGAGAACTACCTCCGCCTCAAGCAGCTCATGCGCGACCTCGACCTTCACACGGTCTGCGAGGAAGCCCACTGCCCCAATGTCGGTGAGTGCTGGGAGCACGGCACCGCCACCTTCATGATCCTCGGCGACGTGTGCACCCGGAACTGCGCTTACTGCGCCGTCGCCCACGGGCGTCCGCCGAAGTTCGACCCGGCCGAGCCGGGACGCGTGGCCGAAGCTGCCAAAGCCATGAACCTCCAGCACCTCGTCATCACCAGCGTGGACCGCGACGACCTCCCCGACTTCGGCGCCTGGGCATTCGCCCAGACCATCACCGAAGTGCACGAGGCCGTGCCGGGTTGCTCCGTGGAAGTCCTCGTCCCCGACTTCCAGGGCAACGAGGATTCCATCCGCCTGGTGCTCGAGGCGCGGCCCGAGATCTACAACCACAACACCGAGACCGTGCCGCGCCTCTACAAGAGGGCGCGTCCCGGCGGCCGCTACGAGCGCGTGCTCGAGATCTTCCGCACCGCCAAGCGCCTCGCGCCGGATATCCCGACGAAGACCGGCATCATCCTCGGCATGGGCGAGACCAACGAGGAAGTCCTCCAGACCATGCGCGAACTCCGCACCGTGGACGTCGACATCCTCACCCTCGGCCAGTACCTGAAGCCCTCCGACGACCACATCGCCCTCGACCGCTACGTCACCCCCGAGGAGTTCGCGATGTTCCGCACCGAGGGCAAGGCCATGGGCTTCAAGCACGTGGAAGCAGGGCCACTCGTGAGGAGCTCATACCACGCGTGGGAGCAAGTCCAGGCAGCAGGCGTGTAGGGCCTTGGGACGGAAGACGAACGACGGAAGGTGGTGAGCACTCCACTTCGTCGCGTCATCTGATGCCCGCGCCACTCCATCCCACACGCTCCTTCCGTCTTCCGTCTTCCGTCCAGTATCCCAACATGGCTTCCAAGAAGAAGAGCGAGTCTCCACAGACCGCCGACTCCGAGACCCTCAAGTCTCTGCTCCACAGCATGCTTCTTCAGCGCCGCTTCGAGGAGAAGGTCGGCGAGGCCTACGCGCTCGGGAAGATCGGCGGCTTCTGCCACCTCTACATCGGGCAGGAGGCGGTTTCCACGGGCACCCTCTCGATGCTGCGTGAGGATGATTACGTCATCACCACCTATCGCGACCACGGCCAGGCGATCGCCCGCGGCATGACCCCGCGGTCGGTGATGGCCGAGCTCTTTGGCCGCATTGACGGCTGCTCGCGCGGCAAGGGCGGCTCGATGCACCTCTTCGACCGCAACCTGAACTTCCTCGGCGGGCACGGCATCGTCGGTGGGCACGTCCCGCTCGCAGCTGGCGTCGGCTTCGCCATCAAGTACCGCGGCGGCGACCAAGTCATCATCTGCTTCATGGGCGAGTCGGTGGTGAACACCGGCGCCTTCCACGAGGCGCTGAACATGGCCGCGCTGTGGAAGCTGCCCTGTGTGTTCGTGATCGAGAACAACAAGTACGGCATGGGCACCGCCGTCGAGCGCGCCGCCGCCATCAAGGACCTCTCCACCCGCGCCGCCTCGTACGACGGCATGTACGCCGAGCATGTGGACGGCCAGGACGTGATGGCCGTGCGTGATGCCACGTCGCGCGCCCTCACGCACGCCCGCAAGGGACAGCCCGTGCTGCTCGAAGTCCGCACCTATCGCTACATGGGCCATTCCATGAGCGATGCCGTCAGCGGCACCTACCGCACCAAGGCCGAGCTCGATGAGTACCTCAAGCGCGATCCCATCAACCTCTTCCGCGCCAAGCTGCTCGAATCGGGCGACCTCAGCGAGGAACAGTTCGCCGCGATGGAACAGGAGATCAAGGCCATCGTGCAGGATTCGTGGGACTTCGCCGATGCCTCGCCGGAACCGCCGGCCGAATCACTTTACGAAGACGTCCTCGTGACGACGGAGTCCTGACCATGGCCGTCATCACGTATCGCGAAGCGCTCAATCAGGCCCTTCGTGAGGAAATGGCCCGTGACGACCGCGTCTTCCTGATGGGCGAGGAAGTGGCGCAGTACAACGGTGCCTACAAGGTCTCCAAGGGGTTGCTCGACGAGTTCGGCGAGATGCGCGTGGTGGACACGCCCATCACCGAGCTGGGCTTCGCCGGCGTCGGCGTCGGCGCGGCGATGGTGGGGCTGCGCCCAGTCATCGAGTTCATGACCTGGAACTTCGCCGTCCTCGCGCTCGACCAGGTGGTCAACTCGGCTGCCAAGATGCTCTACATGTCCGGCGGGCAGTATCCGGTGCCGATCGTGTTCCGCGGGCCGAATGGTGCCGCGTTGCAGCTGTCGGCGCAGCACTCGCAGGCATTCGAATCGTGGCTGGCGCACATCCCTGGCCTCAAGGTCGTCACTCCGGGTACGCCCTACGACGCCAAGGGTCTGCTCAAGGCTGCCATTCGCGACGACAACCCAGTCATCGTGCTCGAAGGCGAGATGCTCTACAACACCAAGGGCGAGGTCCCCGAAGACGATTACATCGTCCCCATCGGCAAGGCCGACCTCAAGCGTGAGGGCGATCACTGCTCGATCATCACCAGCGGCAAGATGGTGTTGGTGGCGATGAACGCTGCCGACCAGCTCGCCAAGGAAGGAATCCGCGTGGACGTTGTTGACCTCCGCACCGTGCGCCCCATGGACGTGGAGGCCATCACGGCCAGCGTGCGCAAGACCAACCGCGCCGTCGTGCTCGAGGAAGGCTGGGAGATTGCCGGCATTGGCGCGCAGGTGGTGGACTACATCCAGCGCGAGTGTTTCGACGATCTCGACGCGCCGGTCGTGCGCGTGCATCAAGCGGACGTCCCCATGCCCTACGCCAAGGGCCTCGAGCGGGCGGCGAAGCCCGACCTCGCCAAGACCATCGCAGCCGTGAAGAAGGTGATGTATGTCGACTAAGGTGTTTATGGAGGCCCTCAGCCCCACGATGGAAGAGGGGCGGCTCGTGAAGTGGCTCAAGGCCGAGGGCGATGCCGTGAAGAGCGGAGACGTGCTCGCGGAGGTCGAGACCGACAAGGCGGTGATGGAACTCGTCGCCCGCGGCGACGGCATCCTGCGCAAGCATCTCATCCCGGAGGGCACCACGGCGCCGGTGAGCTCGCTCGTCGGCATCATCGCGGCGGCAGATGAAGACATCTCGGGGCTGCTCGGTGGCGCGCCAGCGGCCTCTGCCTCCCCCGCAGCCCCGGCCGCTCCGGCTGCCCAGGCCCCCAAGGCGGCGCCGGCCGCCGCGGCGCCCGCGCCGGCGGCG
>JANJUF010000021.1 GCA_024710705.1 Gemmatimonadaceae bacterium
CAGCACGTACACGGCGTCGAGCACCTTCACCAAGATCGGCTGGCCGAGCGGGGCGCCGAAGGCGGCGCCGACGGCTTCGTTGGAGAAGCCCAGTCCCTGCACGAAGCTCGTGCGGGTGAAGGTGTTGGTCTCGTCCACCACGAGGCCCGACTTGGCGGCGGCCGCCTCGAGCGTGTTGCTCTTCGCATCGGCCAGGAAGGCCTCGGCCTGCGGCACCAGCGCGGCTGCCGCAGCACGCTCCTGCAGGGCCCGGATGATGTCTTCCTTCACCACCGCGAAGGGCTGCTCGCCGCCCACCTGCAGGGTGTCGAGGCGGGCGAGGTAGTAGCCGTTCTCGTCGTCAATGAGGTCGCTGGTTTCGCCGACCGTGACGCCAGAGAAGGCCCAGCCGCTCACGCCACGGACGGAACGGCCCGCGTAGGGCGCCGGCTGGCCCTCCGTCAGCGGCACCTGCGTGACGAGGAGTCCGAGCTGCTGCACGGCTTCATCGAACTTGGCGGGCTCGGACGAACCGGCCGCGAGTCCGGCGAGGCGATCGGCCACGCGGTCGGTGGCGGTGGCGGCGGAATCGCCCTGCTCCACGCGGAGCAGGATGTGCCGTATCGCCACGGTGTCGGCCTTGCGCTCCGTGACCTGGATCAGATGCCAGCCGAAGTCCGTGCGCACCGGCTCCGAGATCTGGCCCGCCCGCAGGGCGTAGGCGGCCGTCTCGAACGGCGCGACGAAACGCCCACGCACGCCGCGGCCCAGGTCGCCGCCCTGCGTCGCCGAGACGGAGTCCTGCGACTCACGCGTCGCGACGTCGGCGAACGTCGAGCGCCCGCTCGTGATCTCCTGGCGCAACTCGCGCAGGCGCGCCACCACGCGGGCGGTATCCGCCGACGAGGGGATACGGTTGATGCTCACCAGCGACACCACGGCGCGCCCCGGACGCTCCCAGCGGCCCTTGTAGCGATCGTAGTACCGCCGCGCCTCGGCGTCCGTGACGGTCGCGGCGGCGATCTGCGCCGGCGTCGGCTTGAAGGCCACCACCCGCACCTGCGCCGAGTCCCGCTCGTCCTTGAACATCTGCCACAGCGCCGCATCGCTGATCCACGTCTCTGTCGCCAACTGGCCGAACAGCTTCGTGCGCGGGATCTCGGTGCGGTAGTACGACTCCAACTGTTGCAGCAAGCCCTGCTGGCGCGCCACCGGCGAGTTCAGGAAGCGCTGGTACTTGTCGGGATCGAAGCGGCCGTCCGTCTGCAGCTCGGGCGACTGGTAGAACTGGGGCGGGGGAGAGAAGCGGGCCGCCGCGATGACCTCCTCATCCGTGACGCGGATGCCGCGGCGCTCGTACTCCTGTTGGAGGAGGACGTCGGTCACGAGCTGGTCGAAGGCCTGCTGTTCCAGCTGCAGGCGCTCATCGGCCGTGATGGAGCGTCCCGTCTGCTGCTCCTGCTGCTGGGTCAGCTGACGCGTGAGGCCTTCCCAGGCCAGGTAGGGGATCTCCTCGCCATTGACCTTGGCGACGATGGTGGACGTCGTCACCCCGGTCATGCCGATCAGGCCGGACATGTCGGCGAGCAGGAACCCGCCGACGAAGGCGATGAAGATGAAGATCCAGATCCACTTGGCAACGCCCCGCATCTGTTGGAGCACGACGGACGACCCTTTGCGCAAAACGGTAGAAAAGAAGGACCGGCGGAATACCCTGGGGACGGGCGCTCGAGCGCACCGCGACGGGTCTCCCGCGGGGGGAGTACCACAGCCTTAGAAACTACCCGCCGAGTAGACCTAAAATCAAGCCAGACGTACACTTCTGATTGACGCTGCCGCAGTCCGGATGGTATGCTTCCTCCGTCGGCCTGGGCCGTCCCTTCCCCCCACTTTCGACGCTCCCGATGGCTGAAAACTCCCGCATTGACGACCTGCGGAAACGCTACCACGAAAACCCCCGCCGTTTCTTCGCGCCGCTCGCCAACGAGTATCGCAAGACGGGGTTCGTGGACCGCGCCCTGCTGCTCTGCGAGAAGCACCTGGGGGAACAGCCCGACAACATGAACGGGCTGGTTGTCTACGGGCAGGCGTTGTTCGAGTCCGGACGGCACGATGAGGCGCGCATGCCGTTCGAGCGTGCCCTCGCCCTGGACCCCGAGAACCTGATCGCCCTCCGCCACCTCGGGGACATCGCCCGCCTCGGTGGGGACGTCCCCACGGCCAAGAGCTGGTACCTGCGGGTGCTCGAGGTGGACCGCCGCAATGACGAGGTCCTCGACCTCCTCCAGCAGATGGGCGTGGACGACTCCCCCATCGAGGAGAGTTCCTCGGCCAAGGCGGCGCGTGGACTGGTGTCGGCGTCGCCGAACGTGAGCGTCAGCGGCGGCGACATGATGGACCTCGGCATGGTGGAGATCTCCGAGCCGGCGTCGGCCCCAGCCCCTGCGGCCCCGAAGGCTGTCAGGACGCCGGCCGGTCCCGGCAGCACCGTCGTCATTAACGCACAGGCCCTGGCCGATGCCGACCGCCGCGATGCGACGGCCAAGCCGAGCAAGCGCGCCTCGCTGCTCAACGTGGATTTCGACTTCGGCGAGTTGGAGTCGGCGCAGACCAGCGGTGCCGAGACCCTGCGCATCGAGCCGAAGGCGCCGCCGGCGGCACCCGCGGCGGTACCCGCGGCGTCGCCCGCGGCTGCCCCCGCTCCGCCCGCCGCCGAGATCCCGGTCGGCGATTTCGAACTCGCCGAGTTCTCCGCCGAGGTCTCGCCGCTCTCCGGGCTCGAGGCGAGCGAGTTCAGCGTGGAGGCGGCCGCCGACGCGGCGCCACTCGCCGATCTCGAGGAGTCGGCGAGCCTTCCCTCGGCGGTCTCGCCGCTGGCGGAGCTCGATCGCGTGGAGCTCACGGCCGATGACGTGGAACCGCTGAGCGGCATCTCGGGGCTGGAGCCGACCTCGGAGGTCACCCCGGATGCGCCGCTGTTCGAGGCGCCGATGGATGCCGGACTGGAGCCCGCCATGGGTTTCGATCTGGACGCCCCAACCGATCCGGAGTTGGCGTCGGCGATGGAGCCGGACGTCGGTGACCATTCGCTCGGCCTGCCGTTGCTCGACGACGGCCCGGTAGTCGAGGCGCCGTCCGCCGGCGCTCCGAGGCCACGCATGACCAAGTCCGACCTCGCGTCCATTCCGCTGCTCGCGGACTACGGACTCGAGGAAGACGACGTGCCATCCGCTGCGCCGGCGAGCGAGCCCGCATCGGCCAGCGAACCGCGTCGCCCCCAGCCGACGCCGACCTTCGTCACCGAGACGATGGCCGAGCTCTACATCAAGCAGGGATTCCGCGCCGAAGCGATCGGCGTGTACAAGCAATTGATCGCGCAGTCCCCCGACGACGCCGGCCTCCGCTCCCGTCTCGCGGCGCTGGAGTCCGAGCCGGACGGACTGCCCGAGTTCGAGCTGCCCTCGGCGGATGCGGCGGAGCCCGAGCCGGCGCCCGCCAACACCGTGCTGGCCGACGTCTCGTTCACCGACGTGGGGCTGCGCACGCCAGGCAACGCCGCGCCGGTGATCACGCCGGCCGCCGACACCGGTCCGTCGGCCCGCGAGTTCTTCGGGGCATTCGCCCGTCGCGCCGCGGTGGCCACGGCTGCCGTGGCGGCAGTCGCCACCGCGGCGGCAACGCCCGTCGAGGCGGCAGCGGCGCCTGTCGCCGTGACGGCCGATCCGGCCAGCGCGTGGCCGCTCGATGCGCTCTTCGGCGCGGCCAGCGACGTGCGCGATCTGCACGCGGCCGAGACGTTGTCCGGCATCGCCACGTTCGAGGGCCCCGATGGCGGCACCGGCTTGGGCGGACTGCTCGCCGATGCCCCGGCCCAGCGTCGCTCGGTGCCGCGCGTCTCGCAGTCGCTCAAGTTCGACCAGTTCTTCTCCACGCCGGGCAGCCCCGCCGCGCCGGCACCCGATGGCCCCGCCGACGACGACCTCGATCAGTTCCAGGGCTGGCTGAAGGGGCTGAAGACGTGAGGATCGCCGTCCTTAACGGCCCGAACCTGAACCTGCTGGGCATCCGCGAACCAGAGATCTACGGCACGGTCACGTTGGCCGAGATCGAAGCGCGCCTGGAGGAAGTGGGGGCCGAGCTCGGCGTGACGCTGCTCTTCTCGCAGTTCAACGATGAAGGGCGCATGCTCGACGCGATCCACAACTGCCGCGGCGTGGTGGCGGGGGCGCTGGTGAACGCCGGCGCCTGGACGCACACCAGCCTGGCCCTGCGCGATGCCTTCACCGGCGTGAAACTGCCGTACGTGGAAGTGCACCTCTCGAACATCTACGCCCGCGAACCCGAGCGTCGGCACTCGTGGCTCGCGCCCGGTGCGCTCGGCATCGTCGCCGGCTTCGGTGCCGAGGGCTACGAACTGGCCCTGCGTGGTCTCGTGCGCGCGCTCTCGGCTGCTGAGGGCGCTGCGTAGGCCTAGGGATTTGAGCGCGGTCGGTCGGGGCACCACACGCCCCCGAGCCTCCGTGGTGAGACAGGTCGGCTCGGGGGCGTGTGGAGCCCCTCCCTCCCCCCGCACCGTAGTTGACTTCCCCCGCATCCCGCATCGTCCCGCATCCGGGTCCCGCTCCCCGCTCCGCAGGGCACCCCGCATCGCAGTTGCGGTTCGTAGATTGTGATTGTGCCCACCCCGCCGTCGCTCTTCGCATCCCGCATCCGCGCCCCCCTCGCTGCGCGCCTCCGTCCAACCAGCTTGGACGAAGTTGAAGGGCAGCACCATCTCCTCGGCCCCAACCAACCCCTGCGCGTCGCCATCGAACGCGGCGACACCGGCTCCATTCTCCTCTGGGGCCCACCGGGCACCGGCAAGACCACCATCGCACGGCTGATCGCCCGACACGTGCAGGCGGAGTTCGTCCCCTTCAGCGCCGTGACCGACGGCGTGCCGCGTCTGCGCGAAGTGGTGGCCGACGCCGAGAAGCGCCGCACGCTCGGTACGCGCACTGTCCTCTTCGTGGACGAGATCCACCGCTTCAATCGCGCCCAGCAGGATGCGCTGTTGCCGCACGTGGAAAGCGGCCTGCTCACGCTCATCGGCGCGACGACCGAGAATCCCAGTTTCGAACTGAACGGGGCGCTGCTCTCGCGCCTGCGCGTGTTCGTGCTCGAACCGCTCTCCGAGGAGGCGCTCGGCGCGCTCGTGGACCGCGCCTTGGCCGACGCCGCCCGTGGGCTCGGCGAGTTCGCGCTGGTCCTGGAACCCGATGCCCGGGCCCTGCTCGTGCGCGAGTCCGACGGCGACGCCCGCCGGGCCCTCACCGTACTCGAGGCGGCGGCGGTGCTGGCCGGGGCCGGGAACGCCGACGGCGCGGCGCCGAAGGTGCTCACGCAGGCCCTGCTCGCCCAGGCACTGCAGACGCGCCTCCCGCAGTACGACAAGTCGGGCGAACAGCACTTCAACCTGATCTCGGCGTACCACAAATCGCTGCGTGGGTCCGACCCGCAGGCGGCGCTGTACTGGCTGGCGCGCATGATCGAGGGCGGGGAAGATCCCCTGTACGTGGCCCGCCGCACCGTGCGCTTCGCCGCTGAGGACATCGGCCTCGCCGATCCCCGCGCGCTGGAGTTGGCCATCGCCGCCCGCGATGCCTACCACTTCCTCGGCTCGCCCGAGGGGGAACTCGCGCTGGCCGAGGCGGCGCTGTATTGCGCCACGGCGCCGAAGAGCAACCGCGTGTACATGGCGTGGAAGGCGGCCCAGCAGGCGGCGCGGGAGACTCCGGCCGCTGGCGTACCCCTGCACATCCGAAACGCTCCCACCGGCCTGATGAAAGAGCTCGGCTATGGTGCGGGGTATCAGTATGCGCATGACGTCCCCGAGGCCTACCTGCCACAGGATTATCTTCCGGACGAGGTGCGCGAGCGCATCTTCTACGAACCGAGTGCCTTCGGGACGGAGAAGGAGATCGCCAAGCGTCTCGCGTGGTGGCAGTCGCTGCGGGAGAAAGCGCGCGAGCACGGTTCAGCGTCCGACCAGCCGTAGCAACGACCTCACCACGAAGGCACGAAGGATTCCGTGGTGCGCGGAGCCGATCGCTGAGCACGAAACCCTTCGTGCCTTCGTGGTGAACAGCAGTCACACCGTACCAGCAACCGAGCACATCCCATGACCCGCCTCAAGAGCCTCACCCTCCTCGCGCTGGCCTCGCTTTCCCTGAGCGGTTGCCAGACGCTGCTGCGGCAGGCCTTCGCCAGCCCGATCGTCGAGGTCCGCGACGTCCGCGTGAAGAACATCGGGCTCACGGGCGGCACCATTGACGTCGTCCTCGACGTGCAGAATCCCAACGAGTACCGCATTGATGCCGAGAAGATCAGCTACAACTTCTTCGTGGACACCACCCGCGTCGTCACCGGCGAACTGGCGCAGCTGATGACGCTCGAGGAGAAGGGGCGCACCACCATCACCGTGCCCGTCTCCTTCGACTACAATGCCGTCAGCGTCGCCATGCGCGAGTACCTCAACAAGGGCGCGCTGGACTATCGCGTGGAAGGCTTCTTCACCCTTGTCACCCCCGTGGGCCGTCTCACCCGCCCGTACTCGGGCACGGGGCGCGTCGCAGGGATGCCGTGAGTCGCGAGATCATTGACCTCGCGCCGCCGCAGGAGCGCGCGATCCTCGTCGGGGCGCCCGTCAAGCGCACCAACGCCCGGCATCACGTCAGCGAGCATCTCGAGGAGCTGGCCCGCCTGGCCGACACCGCCGGCGCCCTCGTCGTCGGCACGCTCACGCAGCAACTCGACCGGCCCGACCCCTCCACCTACATCGGCAAGGGGAAGGTCGAGGAACTGAAGCAGATGATCGCCGACAAGGACGCGACGCTCGTCATCTTCGATGACGAGCTCTCGCCGGCGCAGGGCAAGAACCTCGAGGGCGATCTGGCCAAGCGGGTGATTGACCGCGCCGAGCTCATCCTCGACATCTTCGCCGTGCGGGCCCGCTCGGCCGAGGCGCGCATGCAGGTGGAACTCGCGCAGCTCGAGTATTCGCTGCCGCGCCTCGTGCGGATGTGGACCCACCTCGAGAAGTTCCGCGGCGGCATCGGCGTCCGCGGCCCCGGCGAAACCCAGCTCGAGACCGACCGCCGCCTCGTCGGGCATCGCATCCGGCTCCTCAAGGAGCGGCTCGCCGATGTCACCAAGGCCCGCGAGATCCAGCGCAGCGGACGCAGCGGCATCTTCAAGGCCGCGCTCGTCGGTTACACCAACGCCGGCAAGAGCTCCATCCTGCGCGGCATCGCCGGCGCGAGCGATGTGTTCGTCGAGGACCGCCTCTTCGCCACGCTCGACCCGCTCACCCGCGAAGTGGACTTGGGCGACCACCAGTCGGCCCTGATCACCGACACCGTGGGCTTCATCCGCAAGCTGCCCCACCATCTCGTCGCGTCGTTCCGCGCCACCCTCGAGGAAGTGCGCGAGGCCGACCTGCTCCTGCACGTGATTGACGCCAGCCATCCCTCGTGGGAGGAACAGCGCCTGGTGGTGGACGAGGTGCTCGCCGAGCTGGGCGTGGCCGAGACGCCGATGGTCTATGTGTTCAACAAGATGGACGCATTGCCCGAGGAGCAGCGCGAGGCCCTGCGGGCCCGCATCGCCAATCTCGCGCCCACCGCCATCTTCGTGTCGGCGCGCGAAGAGGAACGGCGGCCGCGCGACGCCGAGGGACGGCTCACCGAGGAGGGGCAGGGCACGGGGCTCGATCCCCTGCGCGTGCTGCTGCGCGAGGCGCGGCGTGGGCGGCGTCCCGAGGTCGAGCTGCTCATCCCGATGACGCACGGTAAGCTGCTGGCCGAAGTGCATCGCTTGGGTGACATCCTGGCGTCGGAGCCCGACGAGGCGGAAGGCGTGATGCGCATCCGCGGGCGCTTCGAGCCCTCCTCGCTGGCTCGGTTGGAACGCGACGGCGCCGCCCGCGGGCGCTGAGATGCCATTCCACCCCGAACGCCTCACGCGCCTCCGCGCGTCGCTGGCTGCGAGCCAGCTCGACGCCCTGCTCGTGAGCGCCCTCCCGAACGTGCGCTACCTCACCGGCTTCAGCGGCTCCAACGCGCTGGTGCTCGTCACGGCCGACGACGCGCTGCTGCTCACCGACTTCCGCTACGCCGCCCAGGTGAAGCTCGAGGTCGCGCCCGAGGTGCGGGTGGCGATCGAGCAGAACTCGCTCTGGGTCCGGCTCTGGAGCGAGCTCAAGGCCTTGCCCCGCGTCGAAGTGATCGCCTTCGAGAGCGCGCACGTCACGCACCAGGACGCCGCGCGCTTCGTGGGTGAGGGCGCCGAGGGCGCGGCCTGGAAATGGCGTCCGGCGCTCAACCTGGTGGAGATCCTGCGCGAGACGAAGGACGTCGGCGAGCTGGCGCAGATTCGCAGCGCCGTGCAGATCGCGGAGCACGCGCTCGGCCGCACCCTCCCGCAGGTGCGGGTGGGAATGACCGAGCTGGCCGTGGCGGGAATTCTCGAGCACGAACTGCGGAATGCCGGCAGCGAGGGCTTTGCCTTCGAGACCATCATCGCCGCCGGCGCCCGGGCAGCCCTGCCGCACGCCCGGGCCTCGAGCGCGGTGATCGCCAAGGGCGACCTGCTCTTGATTGACTTCGGCGCCCTCCACGGCGGCTACTGCTCCGACATCACCCGCACGTTTGTGGTGGGCCGCGCGGCGGATGCGCGCCAAACCGAGATTCATGGGATAGTTCGGGAAGCAAACGGGAGCGCTTCGGCTGGTGTTCGGGCCGGAATGCGCGGGAGGGATGCCGACGCGCTCGCGAGGGACTACATTCACCGCCGCGGTTTCGGAGAGGCGTTCGGTCACTCGCTGGGGCACGGGATCGGTCTCGAGATCCACGAGGCGCCCCGCCTGGCCAAGACCGCCGAGGCCCCGTTGCCACCCGGCGCGGTCGTCACGATCGAGCCGGGCATCTATCTGGAAGGCTGGGGAGGCGTACGCATCGAGGACGACGTGGTCCTCACCTCCGACGGCCCCGAAGTCCTGACCACGTTCGACCGCACGTTGTCGCAGTTGGGTTAGTGCAGTTCCCTCCGAATGTGCAAGAGCCAGCGCCACGCACCGAGACGTAAGGGCCCCCTCTTCCGTCTTCCGTCTTCCGTCTCTCCCCAATGATTGACCTCCGCTACGTCAAGAAGCTTCTCGAGATGCTCGACGAGTCCACCGTGGATTCCATGGAGATCTCGTCCGACAAGGGCATGCGCATCCGCCTGGCGAAGACGCCGGTGGCGCGCGGCACGATGCAGTACGCCGCCGCCCCGATGGCGGCCGCCCCGGCGCCTGCCGCGGCTCCAGCCTCCGCCGGCGCGCCTGCCGCTCCGGCCGCTGCGGCCCCGGCCGCCCCGGCCGCCTCCAACACCACCGACGTGAAGTCGCCGATGGTCGGCAC
>JANJUF010000026.1 GCA_024710705.1 Gemmatimonadaceae bacterium
CTCCTCCCTCCCCACACCCTGTCGTTCCAGCCCCGCCCCCCTCACCGCCGTTGCAGGTCCCCCGCATCCCGCACCGTCCCGCATCCGGGTCCCGCTCCCCGCCGACGCAGGGCACCCCGCATCGAAGTTGACTTCACCCGCACCGCCGTCCTCAGCGGCCTCGAAGCAGCGCGAGCAATTCTTCTCGCCGGTTCAAAGCCGGATCCACCATCACCTGCTCCAGCAACCACTGCAACGCCTCCCCCATCCCCTTCCCCGCCTCCACTCCCGCCGTCCGCAGGTCGTCCCCGTCCACCGCCAGATCCGCCACCGTGAGTGGATCCCTGAACGCGCTCCGCATCGCGCGGCGATACAACCCCACTCCCGCCCGCCCTTCCGAGGCCGGCACACCCTCCGCCTTCGCCCGCGCCCAGAGCAATCGCGTGAGCCCCGGCACGCGCAACCGTCCCACCCGCGCGATCGTGCGCCGCAGTTCCACCGCGGCCGGATCCGTCGGTGCATCGCTCGTCGCCGTGGCCAACTCCCGCAACCGCGTGAGCGTCACTTCGCCGGCACCCTCGGCCAGGGCCACTGTCGCGCGGGCCTCCACCGTGGAGAACTTCAACTCCTTGAGCTGCTGCTCCAACCGGCGCGCCGGCCGCACGCCCGGCTCCACGAACAGCGCCGCCAGCCGCAGCATGCGCCGGTCGGGCCGCCGCACCAGCCCCGGGCGCGCGAGATGGTCAATCGCCGCGAATCGTTCGCGCGGCGCCTCGGCGATGCTCGGCAGCAGCGCCGCGAGGATTCCCGCCTCCCGGTACCGCTCCAACGTGCGCGCCGGCTTCGCCACCTGCTCCATCACCTTCTCCAGTTCCTGCTTCACGCGTTCCATCGAGAGTCGCCCGAGATGCGGCGCGCTGGCGCGGATCGCCTCCCACGTGGCGGGCTCGATGTCGAACTCGAATCGGCCGGCGAAGCGCAAGGCCCGCAGGGCGCGGAGCCGGTCCTCGCGCATCCGTTCGGGCGCGTCGCCCACGCAGCGCAGCACCCGACGCTCCAGATCCTCGCGCCCACCGAACGGATCGCGCAGCTCTAACCGCTCGGCGTGCACGGCGATGGCGTTGATCGTGAAGTCGCGGCGCGCGAGGTCTTCGTCGAGCGAGGCGCCGAACTTCACCACCGCGTGCCGCCCATCGGTCTCGACGTCGTGTCGGAACGTGGTGACCTCGTGCAGCACGCCGTGCGCGTCGAGCACGCCCACGGTGCCGAACTGGATGCCGACGGGCACGGTGCGCTTGAAGAGCGCCTGCACCTGCTCGGGGCGCGCGCTGGTGGCGATGTCCCAATCGAGTGTGGCAATGCCGAGCAGCGCGTCGCGCACGGCGCCGCCGACGCACCAGGCCTCGTGGCCCGCACGCTCGAGCACGCGGCAGATCGCTCGGACCTCGTCAGGGGGGCGGAGTCGGGTCATCGCGCTGGGAATCTATTTCGCGGGCGCGCAGCGCGGAGCTATCGCTCCGCAACGGTCCCCAGCCCGAGCCCCACGAGCACCGCCGCGCCCCCTACCATCACCGCCGCGCTCGGCACCTCCGCAATGCTCGGCAGCAGCCACGCGAGCACACTCGCGCCCACCGGCTCGGCCAGCAGCGCCAAGCTCACCACGTAGGCCGGCACGTACCGCAGCGCCCAATTGAATCCCGTGTGGCCAATGAGCATCGGCCCCAGCGCGATGCCCGCGAACAGCATCCACTCCTTCGGCGCGAATGGCCACAGCCTGGTGCCCTGCACGCCTGCCATCACGGTGATGGTCAGCAGACAAGCGCCGTACACGATGCCCACGTACGGCCACAGCGTGAGCCGCGCGCGCAGCGAGCGTCCGGCCAGGTAGTACAGCCCGACCGTCACTGCGCCGAGCAGGGCGAGCGCTTCGCCGAGCAAGGGCACGCGACCAGCGGCAGCGGCGATTGACGCGCCGTCCGCACCAGACGGCGCAGCAGCGTCCGGGGCCGTCCCACCCATCGCGATGATCACCGCGCCGAGCAGCGCCACTGCGATCCCGACGACCTGCACCCCACGCGGTCGCTCCCCGAAGAACAGCGCCGACCCCGCCACGACCACCACCGGATGCAGGTTCACCAGCAACACGCTGGCAGCCACGCTCGTCATCCCCAGCGACGCAATCCAACTCCAGAAATGGATCGCCAGCAGCACCCCGGCCCCGCCGGCGATCGCCACGTCGCGGCTGGAGAGTGAGCGCCACTCGCGCCAGCCACCGGTGGCCAGGAGGATCACGCCGATCACGGCGCAGGCCAGTGTGAGGCGCCAGAAGGCGATCGCCAACGGCTCGGCGTCGGCGAGGCGCGCCAGCGGGCCGGAGATGGAGATGCCGAGGATGGCGGCCGCAAGGACGAGCGGCAGGATCGGAGGACGGGACGACATCGCGCCAAGATACGTCGCGCCCTGTGGTCGCGGCGACACCGCATCACCACAGGCGCGGCGACTCCTCGCCGCGCCGACCGAACCCAACCCCTCCCCGCCGCCGCGTCCACTCGCCACCTTTCCCCGATGCCCAAGGATCGCCTGCCAGCTGCGCGGCTCGACGCCCTGCTCGGCGCTGTCGCGAAGCGTCCCCCACGGATTGCCGTGATCGGGGATGCCATGCTCGACCTGTACCTGAAGGGCGATGTGGACCGTATCTCGCCCGAGGCGCCGGTGCCGATCGTCCGCGTGCGCGAGCGCCGCTACGCGCTGGGCGGCGCGGCCAACGTCGCGCAGAACGTGCTGGCCCTCGGCGCGCGCTGCGAGCTGATTGCCGCGGTGGGTCGCGACACGGCGGGCTCGCAGCTGCGCGAGATGCTGGCCGAGCGCGGCGCCGAGCCGCGCGGCTTGGTGGACTGCGATCGCCCGACCACGACCAAGACCCGCGTGGTGGCACGCAACCAACAAGTCGTGCGGGTGGACGAAGAAGTGGATGCCGACCTCTCGGGCGACGAGATCACGCGGGTGCTCGATGCCATCACGCGGGCGGTGGGCGTGGCCGACGCGCTGATCCTCGAGGATTACAACAAAGGCGTGCTCGTCCCGCAGGTGATCCGTGCGGCGATTGCCGCGGCGCGCACGCGCGGGATGCCGATCGTCGTGGATCCGAAGTTCCGTAACTTCTTCGAGTTCCAAGGCGCGACGGTGTTCAAGCCGAACCGTCGCGAACTCGAAGGCGCGTTGGGCGCCGAGGTGGACTTGGCCCGAGCCGACACGCTCCCGGCCGTGCTCGCCAGGCTCGACGCGCAGCACCTGCTGCTCACGCTGAGTGAGCACGGGATGGCGCTGATCGCCCGCGACGGCACGGTGGAGCGCATCGCCACCACCGCCCGCGAGGTGTATGACGTGGTCGGCGCCGGCGATACGGTCACGGCCTACCTGGCGGCGATGCTGGCCGTGCAGGCGACGCCGCTCGAGTCCGCAATCATCGCCAACTACGCGGCCGGCGTCGAGGTCGGCAAGGCCGGCGCCGCGACGGTGTCCCCTGATGAGATTCGAGAGGCCTATGCGGCACACTAAGACCACGTTCGTCGCCGCCGTCGCGGCCCTCACGCTCGCCGCCGCACCGGCGCAGGCCCAGTGGGCCGGGGCGCTTGGCTTGCGCCTCCTCAACGGCGCGGAGTCCGACACCGCCAACTACGACCGCCGCGGATTCGAGGCGCGAGCGATCTTCGATCGCCCCATCACGCCCCCGTTCGCCGTGCGCGGGGAGCTGACCTACACGCAGATGCAGTTCGACCGCGACGAAGGCAACGGCCGGTTCCAAGTCTCAGAGAATGGCTTCGAACTCGCCCTCGCCGGCCGCGCCGAGTTCGCCGACGGCGCCTTCAACGGCATCTATGGATTCGCCGGCCCCGTAGCCAGCTACCGCGCCGTCTGCGGCGTCTCAGGCAGCGTGGCCCCCAACGGCCGCGTGGCCTGCGACGGCAACAAGGTGTACCGCACGGGCTACCAACTCGGCGGCGGCTTCCGGTGGCCCACCTCGCCGAAGCGCGACATCACCCTCGAGCTGAGATACGTGGGCAACGTGACCGCAGCGGCGGGCAGAAGCCTGTTGGCGGTCTCAGTAGGAATCAGAGGTAGATAACAAGACGGAAGACGGAAGACGGAAGACGGAAGCGTTAAAAACGATGCGGGGGCTCCGGATTTCGGGGCCCCCGCATCGCTTGTAAACCTTCCGTCTTCCGTCTTCCGTCCCGTGTCTTACCTCGACGCCGCGAAGAGCGCCTGGCGCGCCGCGAGCAGC
>JANJUF010000066.1 GCA_024710705.1 Gemmatimonadaceae bacterium
GCGCGGGGCGGCGCACCCCTTCTGTCTTTCTGTTTGCCGTGCTCGGTCGCGCGCGGGGTCCCGGGCCGGCTGTGGCCGCGCCCCCCCCCCCTCGGTGCATGCGTCTCATCGCCCCACGAATGGGCGATGCTACCTCGGTCGACGCTTTCGCGCCGGCGGACGCGCGGATTCTCGCATCACGCGGCGTAAAGCTGCGTTGACGGCGCGCGCCGTGGGGAAGGCAGCCGCGACATCGTCCTCAAGCACGACAGCAAACGCGGTGTCGTGACCGGCCTGGAAGTACTTTCCGCGAACTCCGCCGCGAAAATCATACTCGGCGCGAATCGTGGACTCCTCGCGGACCCTACTGGGGTTCCTCTTCATACGCGCGGCGCTCCGTTCGAGTGGCAGGTCGTGCACTAATAATACGAATCAGTTTCGGTGTCCACTCGGCGTGCACGACGACGAGAAGTCGAGATCGGCGCGACATTCCGACCAGCACCAGGCGTGGCTCCTGTTCAGAGTGATCTGGATCAGGAATGGTGATGCAAAGCGGATCTGCGAAGGCGGTGGCGGCCTCCCCGAACGTTACCCCGTGCTTGAGAAGGTTTGCCAAGGCCTTCTGACGGTCCCAGGTGAAGTACATGCCCGAAGGAACGGGCCGCAGCCCCGCCACCCGTGATTGATCCTTCGCAGACGGTGTCGGCGTGTCCCGCTAGCCTGCTATACGCCGTTGGCGTATATTGGGAGCATGAGGAAGAAATTGTTCGACCAGCTCGTCGAGAGCGTGAAGGAAATGAAGGAAATCCAGGCTGGCGCGCGAAAGCCCGCTCGCGTCACACGTGCCGAGGACTTGCTCGGCGCAGGCACGCCCGATGTGGCTGCTTTGCGCAGGCAATTCCAGCTGAGTCAGGCGAAATTCGCTGCGCTGCTCGGCATCAGTGTGGACACGCTTCAGAACTGGGAACAGGGGCGTCGGAGCCCCGAGGGGCCTGCACGGGTGCTCTTGCGCGTTGCCGCCGCGCATCCCGAGGCATTGCTCTCCGTCACTTTGAAAGCCCCCAAGCGGCGTGCGGGCTGAGAGATAGCGGTCCAGCCCCGCCATGCGTAACCTTCGCGGACCTCCTCACCCACTCTGGAGCGAACGCGTCGTGAATTTCTCGCGCCCCCTGGCCGGCCTCGCTGCCGCTGCCCTGGTGTCCCTCCCCCTCGCACTCGATGCGCAGGGTTCCACCCCCGCCACGCACGCCACCCGCGCGCGCAGCCTCGCGATCCGCAACGCGACGATCGTAGACGGCAACGGCACCCCGGCCCGCGGCCCCGCCGACATCCTCATCGTGGGCGACACCATCGCCCAAGTGGTGTGGCTGGATCCGGTGGCGGTGAGCAGCGGCACCGCGCGACGTCCGGCAGCGGACGCGGAGATTGATGCCACGGGCAAGTTCGTCCTCCCGGGCCTCATCAACGCCCACGCGCATCTCCAGAAGGGCCGCGCGAACTACCCGATGCCCTACGAGTACACGCTGAAGATCTGGCTGGCCTCGGGCATCACGAGCTTCCGCGAAGTGGGCTCCGACTCGGTGCAGGGCCTGCTCGCGGTGCGCGCCGCCGAGCGTGCGGGGACGATGATCTCGCCGCGGGCGTATGCGTATTTGCGGCCGGGCAGCGCGCGCACACCGGCGCAGATGCGCGAGCGCGTGCGCGCGCTGAAGGCGCAAGGCGCCGACGGCATCAAGATCGGCGGCATGGATCGCGACCTGTTGATGGCGCTGCTCGACGAAGCGCAGAAGCAGGGCCTGCGCGTGGCGCACCACGTGGGCGTGGAAGAGACAAACGTGTGGGACGACATCGCCGGCGGCACGACGACGATTGAACACTGGTACGGCATTCCCGACGCGGCGATTCCCGACAAGCGCCAGAACTTCCCGTCGGATTACAACTACAACGACGAGACCGATCGTTTCCGTTGGGCAGGGCGTCTGTGGCGCGAAGCCGAGCCGAGGCTGATGGACTCGGTGCTGACGATGATGGTGCGCCGCAGCGTGGGCTGGGTGCCAACGCTGGTGATCTACGAAGCGAGCCGCGATCTCCAGCGCGCACAGACGCAGCCCTGGTTCCGCGACTACCTGCACCCGGCGCTCGAAGAGTTCTTCAAGCCGGATCCATCGAACCACGGCAGCTACTTCATTGGATGGAGCTCCACCGACGAGACGTATTGGAAGGAGAACTACCAGATCTGGTTCCGCGCCCTGCGCGAGTACGAGCGGAAGGGCGGCGTGATTGCCTGCGGCGACGACGCGGGCTTCATCTACCAGCTCTACGGCTTCGGCCTGATCCGCGAGATGGAACTGCACCAGGAAGCGGGTTTCCATCCCACCAAGGTGATTGAGCACTGCACGGGCAACGCGGCGCGCCTGATGGGCGAAGAGAACCGCCTGGGCCGCGTGCGCGCTGGCTGGCTGGCCGATCTCATCGTGGTAGACGGCAACCCCCTCGAGGACATGAAGGTCATGTACCCGGGCGGCACCACACGCATCGTGAACGGCCGCGAAGAACGCACGCAGGGTGTGGAATGGACCATCAAGGGCGGCATGCCATATCACGGCCCAACGCTCTTGAGAGAAGTGAAGGCAATTGTGGACCAGGCCCGCGCCGCGCGCCCCGCACCGCGGTAAGGAGTAGTTCCCCGCATCGCCGTTGCCCCACCCCGCACTCCGCATCGTCCCGCATCCGGGTCCCGCTCCCCGTTCCGCAGGGCACCCCGCACCGAAGTACGCAGGAAAACTCTCACGCCACTCGACCCATGCTCCGCTCCGCCCTGCTGCTACTCGCATTCACCACAGTAGCAAGTGCCCAGTCCCTCCCCCTCAGGCAGTCCACCCTCGACTTCTCCGCACGCGACCCAAACTTCCGCGTCGAACTTGATTCGACCGTGAACGCGCGATGGCTGGGCGGCGGCGTATCAGCCCCCCGCTGGAGCCCTGACGGCGCCTGGCTCTATTTCCAGTACGCACTCGATCCGCAGCCCATCCTCCCGGGTCTGCAACCCGATGACCCTTGGTGGCGCGTCTCCCGCGACGGCCGCCGCGTGGAATCCGTCACGCGAGCCGCGGCCCTCGAGATCCCGACGCAGATGCGCCACACTCGCGACGCTCGGCGCGCCGTCTGGTTCCACCGCGGCTCCCTCTCGTACTGGAAACGCGGCGCCCCAACCAAAGTTCTGCTCACCCGCGCCGACGGCATCAACCCCTTCTGGACCCCTGACGAACGCGCCATCCGTTGGCTCGAAGACCGCAACCTCTGGGAGATGGATCCCGAGACTGGCGTGACCCGCCAACTCACCCGCGCCCACCAGCAGCGCGACACCGCCCGCACCGACAAGCAACGCGCCGAGCTCGTGCGGCAGCAGATCGAGATCTTCGAGTTCGCCCGCCGCAATCGCGACGCCCGCGACTCGACCTACCGTCGGCAGGTCGCCGAGCGCTGGGCAGCGCCGATCACGGTACCGTACAAGGATGGCGAGACCATCAGCGCCCTCCAGCTCTCGGCGGGTGGCAGCTACGCCACCTATGTGATCACCCCGCGCGTCACCACCACACAGACGACGTTCAGCGACTACGTGAACGACTCCGGCGTGGTGGTACAACGCACCTCGCGCCCCAAAGTGGGTTCGCCGGTGCCCGTGCGCCGCGCCATGATCGTGGCGGCCGATCCGCTCGCGACGCCTGACTCCGTGAAGGCGATTGCCGTGGACATGGACACGGCGAAGTTCGGCGGCAAGAAAGTCACCGCGGTGAACGCCTTCTGGAACGACCAAGGCACGCGCTTCGTGGTGGAGTTCCAATCGCTCGACCACAAGGACCGCTGGTTCGTCCTCGTGAACCCGGCCGACGGCAAGCACGAACGCGTGCTGCACCACATCCACGATCCCGCGTGGTTCGGCGGCGCCGGGCAGGCCCAAGGCTGGCTGGGCACGTCGTGGGCGGAGTTCCTGCCCGACGGCGAGACGCTCGCCATCACCAGCGAAGAGACCGGCTGGGCGCACCTGTACCTCGTGACGATGCAGGGCGAGTCGCGCGCGCTCACGAGCGGAGACTGGGAAGTCCGCAACATCTCGCGCTCGAACGACGGCACCGCGTGGTGGATCCGCGCTGGCGTGGAGCATCCCAACGAGATGCATCTCTACGAACTCCCGCTCCGGGGCGGCACGCTCACGCGCATCAATCCGCCGGGCGAGGGCGAGGCCCTCCCGACGCCCTCGCCAGACGGTTCGACGCTGGCGTACCGATGGAGCACGCCCACGGAGATGATGGACCTGTACATCATGCCGCGCCGCGCCGGTGCCGCCGCCACGCGGGTCACGCGCTCGGGCACGGACGCCTTCTATAGAATTGCCTGGCCGGAGAGCGAGTTCATCTCCTTCCCCGATGACCGTGGCCAGCCGGTGTTCGCCCGCGTGTACAAGCCGCTCAGCACCCACGCGAATCGCCCGGCGGTGATGGAGATCCACGGCGCCGGCTACGCCCAGGGCGTGCACAAGACCTTCGCCGGTTCCTCGGCGCACGGCGGCGCGCTCACGGCGCAGTACCTGGCCGCGCGCGGCGTGACCTACGTGGTTCTCGACTACCGCGGCTCAGCGGGCTACGGCCGCGACATGCGCACCGACATCTACCGCTCGATGGGCGACCGCGACGTGAAGTCGGCAGTGGCGGCGATCCCGGTGCTGCAGCAGCGCTACGGCGTGAACGCGCAGAAGGTGGGACTCTTCGGCTGCTCGTACGGCGGCTTCTTCACGCTGATGGCGTTGTTCCAGCACCCGGGCGTGTTCCAGGGCGGCGTGGCGCAGTGCTCGGTGACGGATTGGTCGCACTACAACCACGGTTACACGGCCCGCATCCTGAACGGCGCACCGGTGGACGACACCACGGCCTACCGCGTGAGCGCGCCGATCAACTACGCCGAGGGCCTGCGGGACCGCCTGATCCTCCAGCACGGCCTCGTGGACGGCAACGTCCAGTATCAAGATGCCGTCCGGCTCGTCCAGAGGTTGATGGAACTGGGCAAGGATTTCGAGTTCGTCACGTATCCGATTGACGCACACGGGTGGGGCACGCGCTGGGCGCGCATTGACTCGCAGCGTCGAATGATGAAGCTCTGGGACGAGGTACTCTTGCGATGACGTTCGCGCCCGACCTCTTGAAAGGCAAAGTGGCCCTCATCACCGGTGGGGGCACGGGGCTCGGGCGCGCGATGGGCGAGCGCTTCCTGCAACTCGGCGCCAAGCTGGCGATCTGCGGGCGGCGCGAGCAGGTGTTGAAGGACGCCGCCGCCGAGATGGTGGCGGCGCACGGCGGCGAGGTGCTGCCGATCGTATGCGACGTGCGCGATGCCAACGCCGTGGGCCTGATGATCGAGGAAGCCTGGGCGAAGTACGGCGGCATTGATATCCTGGTGAACAACGCGGCCGGCAACATCGCCTCGCCCACCGAGCGGCTCTCGAGCCGTGCGGTGGATGCGGTGATTGGCATTGTGCTCAGTGGCTCGTTCTACTGCACGCTGGCGCTGGGCAAGAAGTGGTTGCAGGCGGGGCGGCGCGGGAAGGTGCTGTCGATTGTGACGACGTATGCCGAAGGCGGCAGCGCGTATGTGGTGCCGAGTGCGGCGGCAAAGGCCGGCGTGCTGGCGATGACGCGTTCGCTGGCGGTGGAGTGGGGCCCGCGCGGGATCATCTGCAATGCGATTGCGCCGGGGCCGTTTCCGACCAAGGGCGCTTGGGACCGCTTGATGCCGGACCCGAAGATGCTCGAGATGGCGATTGAACGCATTCCGCTGCGGCGTCCGGGCGAGCTGATCGAGCTCGCGGACCTGGCGTCGTTCCTGGTGAGTGACAAGTCGGACTACATCAATGGCGAGTGCATCACCATTGATGGTGGCGAGAAGCTGAAGGGGGCGGGGCAGTTCGCCTGGATGGGGATGCTGACGCCGGAGCAGTGGGCGGCGCTCGAGGCGTCGGCGCGCGGGACCAAGGCGTGACCGAACGCTCGGAGGCGCAGGATGCATTGAATGCGCAGTTCCGCGCCTTCCTGGAGACGCACGCCTTTCCGATGGAGCGGGAGTTTCTCTCGCGTCCCTTCCGCGAGCTGGTGCCGCAGTTGGCGGAGCTCCGCGCCAAGGTGAAGGAGGCGAAGCTCTGGGCGCCGCACCTGCCGAAGGCGCTGGGCGGGCTGGGGTTGTCGTTGCCGGAATTCGCCGAGGTGAGTGCGGTGTTGGGAGAGAGCCCCATTGGGCACTACCTCCTCAACTGCAATGCGCCGGATATCGGCAACCAGGAGCTGCTGCACGCGCACGGGACGGAAGCGCAGCGCTCGCAGTGGTTCATCCCGCTGGCGCGCGGGGAGATCCGTAGCTGCTTTGCGATGACGGAGCCGGAGTTCGCGGGATCGAACCCGGTGTGGATGGACACGCAGGCCGTTCGCGATGGCGACGACTATGTGATCACGGGGCACAAGTGGTTCACGTCGAGCGCGGAAGGTGCGGCGTTTGCGATCGTGATGGCGGTGACGGATCCGATGGCGGCGCCGCACAAGCGGGCAAGCCAGATCATCGTGCCGATGGACGCCAAGGGTGTGGTGTTCGTACGGAACATCCCGGTGATGGGAGAGGGCGGCTCTGACTATGCGAGCCACGCCGAGCTGCGCTTTGAATCGGTGCGTGTGCCGGTGACGAACCGCATTGGCGATGAGGGCGCGGGCTTCGCGTTGGCGCAGGAGCGCTTGGGGCCGGGGCGGATCCATCACTGCATGCGCTGGCTGGGGATCTGCGAGCGGGCGTTCCGGTTGATGGTTCAACGCGCGGCGACGCGGGAGCTCTCGCCGGGGGAGCCGTTAGGGCGCCAGCAGGGGGTGCAGCATTGGATCGCCGAATGCCGGGCGGAGATGGATGCGGCGCGGCTGCTGGTGCTCGATGTGGCGCATCGGATCGAGCGCGAAGGGTCGCATGCGACGCGCGATGGGATCTCGATGATCAAGTTCCACGTGGCCGGGGTGTTGCAGCGGGTGTTGGATCGGGCGATCCAGGTGCACGGGGCGCTGGGGATGACGGACGACACGCCGTTGGCGTATTGGTATCGGCACGAGCGTGGGGCGCGGATCTATGATGGGCCGGATGAGGTGCACAAGTCGGCGGTAGCGCGCCGAATTTTGGCGGCGGCGGGGATGGACGTGGGACGGAAGACGGAAGACGGAAGGAAACGGCGATGAAGGGTGCGGGGGATATCACGGCGATGAAGGGTGCGGGGGATACAACGGCGGTGCGGGGTGGGGAGGAGCTTCCGCTGGCTCCTCTCAATGCTTGGCTTGCCGCGGCGGCGCCTTCGGTGGGTACTGTTTCGGCGGTGGAGCAGTTTCCGGGTGGGTTCTCCAACCTTACCTACCTGCTGATCACGTCATCGGGCGAGTACGTCTTGCGGCGGCCTCCGCTCGGTGTGGGGGTGGGGGTGGCGCACG
Organism: Gemmatimonadaceae bacterium; assembly: GCA_024710705.1. Lineage (GTDB taxonomy): Bacteria > Gemmatimonadota > Gemmatimonadetes > Gemmatimonadales > Gemmatimonadaceae > Pseudogemmatithrix. Next base: position 7,485 of record JANJUF010000066.1, read on the forward strand.
ATATGCCGCGTGAGGCGCGGATTCTTTCCGTCTGTGAGCTGCGGGGGATTCCGGCGCCGCGGCACATCGCGACCTGTGAAGACCTCTCGGTGATGGGTGTGCCGTTCTATGTCATGGAGCGGGTGCGCGGGGTGATCCTGCGTGGGGCGACGCCACCTTCGTTCTATGATGCCGCGGCGTTTGCCGTGCTCGGCGAGCGCTTCCTTGATACGCTCGTTGCCATTCATGGCGCGACGCCGAGTGATCCGGTGATCGGTGGGCTCGGCAAGCCGCTGGGATATGTGCAGCGCCAAGTGGAGGGGTGGACGGCGCGCTACGAGAAGGCGCGCACCGATACGGTGCCTTCGGTCGAACAGTTGGCGGCTTGGCTGGCGGAGCATCAGCCCAGCGAGAGTGGGGCCTGCCTGGTGCACAACGACTACAAGTACGACAACATCGTGCTCGATCCGGTGCAGCCAGGGAAGATCATTGCCGTGCTCGACTGGGAGATGGCGACAGTGGGCGACCCCTTGCTCGATGTAGGCACGACGCTGGGCTACTGGGTGGAGGCGGGGGACCATCCGGCCTTCAAGGCGCTGGGCCTGGGGATGACGGCGCTGCCGGGCAACCTCACGCGGGCGCAGCTCTGGGAGCGCTACCTGAAGAAGAGCGGGCGGGCGGATCGCCCGAGCGTGTGGTACCAAGCGTTCGGCGTGTTCAAGATCGCCGTGATCGCGCAGCAGATCCACGCGCGGTACAAGAAGGGGCTCACCGCCGATGAGCGCTTCGCCAAGCTCGGCGACGCGGTGCGGCTGATGGGGGAGATGGGCGGCGCGCTGATCGCCAAAGCCTAGGGAGCAGCTCGCCGCGCGACTTTGTGCGCGCCGAGTTCAGCTGATGCCGAGCTTCGACCTTTCCTCTCCGCTCGTCGCGCTTGGTTCGGCGGCGCTGCTGGGATTCTTGTCTGGCATCTTGCCAACGGGGATGGCCGAGGCGCTGGCGGTGGCGATTGGGTTCGTGGAGCCTCCGGAGCTCTCGCTGGGGATGTACCTCGCGTTCACGGTGTCGCACGTGGCGGCGAAACTGCCGTGGTACTGCGCGGGCACCCACGCGGATCGCATCACATCGCCGCGGGTGGTGCAGGCCGTGGCGCGCGCGCGGGACTTGCTGCGGCAGCGGCCGAGCTACGGCGTGGGGGTGTTGGCGCTCAGCGCGGTGGCGAGCGTGCCGCCGTTCCATCTCTCGAGCATCGCGGCGGGGATCACGCGGATTCCGGTGCTGCCGTTCGCCCTGATCTGCCTGGGTGGGCGGCTGGTGCGGTTCGGCGTGTTGGCGGGGGTGCCGTTGCTGCTGCGGGCGTGGTGGGGCTGAGGCGCTAGCCCTCGTCCTTGCTGCCGGTGATGCGCAGCAGGCGATCGGCCACCTCGTCCATCTGCAGGCGACGCGTCTTGCGCCAGCGCGGGAGTTGCAGCAGGCCAGCGCCGAAGAGCGTGGCGCCGATCAAGAACAGGCTCCCGAAGCTGTCGATGGCGTTGTTGAGCGTGTCGAGGCCGGCGGTTGCGGCTGCGGCGACGGAGATGCCCGTGATCGACGCCAGGACCAGTCCACCAGCTATGTACGCCCGCGCCCTGCCGTGCGAGGTGCGGAAGCGGACAAGCTGGCCCTCGCCGCTGGGTTCGACGAGGACGTGGAGATTGCCGTTGCTCCAGGTGCGGAAGGCACCTTGCACGGTGATGAGCCCGCGCGCCTCGAAGGTGTCGCGGAGGCGGACGACGAGGGCATCCCACTCGTCGTCGGTGAGGCGGCGCTCGAGGCGGATGGTGCGGGCGACGCCGGTGGGGATGCCGAGCAGGCTCGAGACGCGCGGCGTGGCGGGTTGGTCGAGCTCGCGGGCGGCCTGGGCGACGAGCTCGGGCGCGATCCCGGCCTCGCGTCCGATGCTCTGCAGCTCGGCGAGACTCATCCCTTCGCTGGGCGGGAGCTGCTGCTGGGGCGCGCGCTGCTGCACCTCCGTGGCGCGGCGGAAGATCTCGGAGATCTCGTCATCGGAGTAGCGGCGGTCGGCCATCGGTGAAATGTTGTAGGCGGACCCCCACGAGGCAAATGGAGCGGCGATGACGATCCGGCTGGGCAAGATCCAACAGATCGCGCTGGTGCAGCACGATGTGGACCGGGCGGTGCCGTTCTACCGCGACGGCTTGGGCCTGCCGCTGCAGTTCGCGATGGCGGGGATGGCCTTCTTCGACGCCGGTGGCGTGCGGCTGATGCTCTCGAAGCCGTCATCGCCGGAGGTGGACCACAAGAACTCGATTCTCTACTTCGAGGTGGAGAACTGCGCGGCGGCGCACGCGGCGCTCAAGGCGCGCGGGGTGCCGTTCGATGACGAACCGCACTTGGTGGGGAAGACCGGCACGCACGAGCTGTGGATGGCGTTTTGTCGGGATCCGGAGGGGAATCTGATTGCCATTTCGGAGTCGCGACCGATTTCCTGAACTGCCTTGCCACAGAGACACAGAGGCACAGAGAACCGCAATGATTGGGGGGAGCGCCACCGAGACATTCGGCAGCGCTCCCCCTAAGGCTTTGTTGTCCTCTGTGTCCCTGTGCCTCTGTGGCCGAGCAGTTGAGAAGCTCAGCCCTCGTACAGATCCCGGCTGAGCAGCAACTGGATGTGCTCCGACGACTCAGACTCGATCGCCTGCACCGAGAGCGGCAGCGTGCCGTCAGGCCGCACCATTCCTTTCACTTCGTCATACAGCGCCGCCACAAAATCGAGCACGTCGTCGCGATTGCCACCGATGCGCATCTGCGTCTGGAAGGCCGTGCGGATGGGCGGCTTGGACAGCGAAATGTGCAGCCGCGCGGCTGGGCGCGGGGCGCGGGCACGGATCTCCGTCTCGATCGCGTCGAGCTTGGCGGCGCGCGACATGGCGGTGGAGCGGTCCATACGGTCGGCGATGGTGAGGGGCTGGGCCATGGCGAATCTCTGGAGAAGGGAACGCAGAGGGGGTCCGAACCATTCCCACACGCAAGAACAATACCGGACCCCCCATTCCGCTCAGTACACCTCGAAGAGTCCTGCGGCTCCCATGCCCCCACCGATGCACATGGTCACCATGCCTGTGCCACCGCCGCGACGCCCCAGCTCATGCACGAGCTGCACCGTGAGCTTGGCCCCGGTGGCCCCCAACGGATGACCGAGAGCGATGGCCCCGCCGTTCACGTTCACGTTGCCGGTGTCCATCTCGAGGTCCTTGATGACCGCCAGCGCCTGGGCGGCGAAGGCCTCGTTGAACTCGATCAGCTTCACGTCCTTGAGCGCCATTCCCGCACGCTTGAGGGCCTTGGGCACGGCCTTCACGGGGCCGATGCCCATCACGTCGGGCTCCACGCCGGCGGTGGCGAAGGTGATGAAGCGGGCCAGCGGCTTCAAGCCCAGCGCCTTGGCCTTGACGGCGCTCATCATCAGCACGCCCGCCGAGCCGTCGCTGAGCGGCGAGGAGTTGCCGGCCGTCACCGAGCCGCCGGGCTTGAATGCCGGTGGCAGCTTGGCGAGGCCTTCGATGGTCGTGGCGGCGCGCACCATCTCATCGGTGATGAAGAGCGACTTCTCGACTGTCTTCTTGGCCCCATTCCACGTGACGCGCTCCACCTCGATCGGAATGATCTCGGCGGCGAAGGCGTTGCGCTTGATGGCTGCCGCGGCCTTCTGCTGCGAGCCCAACGCGAACTGATCCTGCATCTCCCGCGTGATGCCCCAACGCTTGGCCACGCGCTCGGCGGTGAAGCCCATGCCGATGTTGGCTTCGGTCATCTCGGGTGCCAGGCGGGTGTGATATCCGCTCATGGGTACGGCGCTCATCATCTCGGTGCCGCCGGCGAGGATGACATCGGCCATGCCGCTCATGATGGCCTGCGCGCCCTGCGCCACGGTCTGCAGCCCGCTGGAGCAGAAGCGGTTTACCGTCATGGCGCTCACATCCACCGGGAATCCGGCCCGCAGCACGGCGAGGCGCGCGTGGTTCAAGCCCTGGCCGGCCTCGGGCATGGCGCAGCCCCAGACCACGTCATCAATCAGCATCGGGTCGAGCTTCACGCGATCCACCACGGCGCGCATCACGGCCGCCGAGAGATCCACCGGGTGCGTATTGGCGAGCGAACCATCCTTCTTGCCGCGCCCGACAGCCGAACGGGCGGCGCTCACGATCACGACTTCCTGCGACATATCGTTCTCTCCGTGATGTGAAGCGCTCAGTTCCTGAGCGGCTTGCCGGTGGTGAGGGTGTGGGCGATGCGTTCCTGCGTCTCCTTGGTGCCAAGGAGTCTCAGGAACGAATCGCGCTCGAGGTCGAGGAGGTCCTGCTCGGTCACTTCACGCGCCGGGCCATCGCCGCCGGCGAGGATGAGGGCGACCTCGTGGCCGATGCGCACGTCGTGGGCGCTGGCCTGGCCGGCCTCCTGGAAGGACCACAGCGCGTAGTCGAGATTGGCCACGGCCTGCTTGCCGAGGGCCATCATCTTGCGCGGCTGCGGCGCCACGTAGTCCGGTGCGAGGTCGAGCACGCGGGCCTTGGCGTCGGCGATGAGCACGTCGCGGTTCATGGTGATGCGGTCGGCCACGGGGCGCAGGAAGCCGAAACTGCGGGCTTCATGGGCGCTGGTGCTTGTCTGCGCGAGGGCGATGAGCTTGAAGGCGCGCTTCAGGCCCTCGAACGGATCGGCCTCGTCGTACGGCGCGAGCGCGTTGGTGAAGCGGAAGGCGAGCTCCTTGGTGCCACCGCCGCCGGGAATGAGGCCGACGCCCACTTCCACGAGTCCCATATACAGCTCGGCGTGGGCCTGGATGCGATCGCAATGCAGCGAGATCTCGCAGCCGCCGCCGAGCGTGAGGCCGAAGGGCGCGGCCACCACCGGGAACGGCGCGAAGCGGAAGGACATCACGGTGTCCTGGAACCGCTTGGTCATCTGCTCGAGCGTCTTCCAGTCGCCCTTCTCGAGCGCGGCGCGCGGTGCGGCGAGATTCGCGCCAGCGGTGAAGGTGCGCGGGTCATCGTTGCCGATCACCAATCCGGCGTGCCCCTTGGCGGCGATGAACTCCAGCGACTCGGCCACGAGATCCATCACGCCGGCGCCGAGGGTGTTCATCTTGCCGCAGAATTCGAGGCAGAGCACGCCATCGCCGATGTCCACGAGGCGGGCCTCGGCGTTCTCCTTCAGCACCTTGCCGGCGCGACGGAGGTCGGCGAGGGCGATCTGTCCCGGTATCGCGGGAACGGCGATGCGCTTGGATGGTGCGTCGAGCGCAGGAATAGTGGGAGAAGGCGCGGAGTCGTCGTAGAAACGCGCCCCGGCATCGGCCAGCAGCGGCGGGACGTCCTTGCCCGCTGCCTGCATGGCGCCGCGCAGCCACTCGAGCCCGAAGGCGTCCATGGCGCGGAAGGGGCCGACTTCCCAGCCGTAGCCCCACTCCATGGCACGATCGATTGCCGCGAGGTCATAGGCGAGCTGCGGCGCGAGCAGGCAGGCGTAGTGGCACTGCTCCACGAGCAAGTCGCGAAGGAAATCGCCGTGCTTACCACCGATCTCACGCGCCTTGGCCAAGCGTTCGGCGATGGGCTTCTTGGTGATGGCATCGATCTCCGGCGTGCCGAAGCGTCCCATGTCCTCGTAGTCGAGCGTCTTCCAGTTGAGGGCGAGGATGCTCTTGCCGTCCTTCTTGTAGAACCCGGCCTTCGTCTTGTCGCCCAGGCGGCCGGTCTTCACGAGCTCGTGCACGAAGGGCACGAGGGCCAGGTCCTCGCCGGTGGTCTGCGAGAGGCCGGCGGTGACGTGCACGAGCACGTCGAGTCCGGAGAGATCGCCGGTGCGGAAGGTGGCGGTCTTGGCGCGGCCAATGAACGCGCCGGTGAGCGTGTCCACCTCGGGAATGGTGAGATCGTGCTTCAGCATCAAGCGACCGGCGACGACCATGCCGTGCACGCCCAGGCGATTGGCCACGAAGCCCGGCACATCCTTGGCGAGCACGATGCCCTTGCCGAGCACGCGCTCTTGGAAGTGGCGGATGGACGACAGCACCTCGGCCGACGTGGAGCTCGTGGGGATGAGCTCCAGCAGGTGCATGTAGCGCGGCGGATTGAAGTAGTGCGTGCCGAGGAAGCGTTCGCGGAAGCGTGGCGTGCGGCCTTCGAGGAGGATCGCCATCGGGATGCCGGAGGTGTTGCTGGTGACGATGGCGTCCGGGGCGAGCTGCTCGAGCTTGGCGAAGAGTTCCTGCTTGGGGGCCGGCTTCTCGATGATGGCTTCGCAGATCCACGAACAATCGGCGAGCAGCGAGAGATGGTCGGCGGTGTTGCCGGTGGTGATCAGCGCCGCGGCCTTGGGGTCCATGAATGCGGCGGGCTTGGCTTTGCGGGCGCGGTCGAGGCCGTCGCGGGCGGGCTTGGAGCGGTCTGGGTGCTTGGGGTCGTCGTGGCCCGGGATGTCGAGCAGGACGACGGGGAGGCCGGCCGAGGCGGCGAGGGCGGCAATGCCGGCCCCCATGGCGCCAGCGCCGATCACTCCGACTTTCGTGATCCGCATGGGTGTGCGTACTCCGAGAAGGGTGACGCGGGGGGAGCGGCCTGGGCCGCTCGGCCGTCGCAGGGCTCGGGCCGTGAGGCGGAATCTAGCGCGGGTGCTGGTCGCCAGCGGAACGGCGTCCTACTTTGGGCGGGTGATCAAGTACATCGGCTCGAAGCGGAAGCTGGTTTCCCGGATCGTGGCCCTGGCGCAGGCGATTCCCGGGGCCCGTACGGCCCTGGACCTGTTCACCGGCACCACGCGGGTGGCGCAGGGGCTGAAGCAGGCGGGATTCCACGTGACGGCCAACGACCTTGCCACCTACAGCGAGGTGCTGGCCACGGCCTACATCGCCACCGATGCGCGCCGCGTGGACCTCGATGCGCTCGACGCGCACCTGGTGGAACTGAACGCGCTCGACGGGGAGCGTGGCTACTTCACGCGCACCTTCTGCGAGGAGGCGCGCTACGTGCAGCCGAAGAACGGGATGCGGGTGGATGCGATCCGTGCGCGGATTGCGGCGATGGCGGTGGACGACACCATGCGGAGCATCCTGCTCACGGCATTGCTGGAAGCCACCGATCGGGTGGATTCCACCACGGGTCTGCAGATGTCGTACCTGAAGGCCTGGTCCACGCGAAGCCATCGCGAGCTGCGGCTGCGGCGCCCTCTCTTGCTGGCCGGCGCGGGGCGGGCCATCCGCGCCGACGCCCGGGTGACGGTGCGCCAGCCTGATGGGTATGACATCGCGTATCTCGACCCGCCGTACAACCAGCATTCGTACTTCAACAACTATCACGTGTGGGAGACGCTGGTGCGCGGCGACACGCCGCCGGCCTACGGCGTGGCGCGGAAGCGCGAAGACTGTCGTACCACCAAGAGCGCGTTCAACCGACGCCTCGAGGCCGACGGGGCGCTCGCCGAAGTGCTCGGTGCGCTGCGCGCGCGGCACGTGATCCTCTCGTTCTCCGACGAAGGATTCCTCTCGCTGGCGCGGTTGCGGGAGATGCTGGCGGCGCGGTTCGGCGAGGTGGGCGGCATCGCGATCCCGTCCAAGCGCTACGTGGGAGCGAAGATCGGCATTCACGACCTACGCGGCGTGCTCGTGGGGGAGGTGGGGCACCTGGAGAACACCGAGTGGCTGTTCGTGGCGGGACCCGACGCGATGGAGATCGCGCGGGCGGGCACGGCACCATTGGCGGAGGTGGCATGACGGACGTGCGATCGGCGGTGGCAGCGCACGACTGGGCGCCGGTGCACGACGAGCTCCTGGCCGGTGTGGTCCATGCCTGCAACAATCGCGTGGCGGCGCTGGGCGCACTCTGCGAGCTGCAGGAGGCGGGGCTCTCGACGGAACAGGAAGGCCTGCTGGCGCTGCGTACCGAGGTGGGCAAGCTCCGCGCGATGATGGAGCTGCTGCGGGCCTTGATGCTCAAGACCGGCGCCAAGAAGGAGCCGTCGCGATTCGGGGATGCGGTGGCGGGTGCGGCGTCCTTGCTGACGCACCACATGGTCGCGCGGCAGTGGACGATTTCCGTGGCGGATGAGCCGACGGAGACGGAGCCGGTGCTGATGTGGCCGAGCGATCCGCTGCGGTTCGCGGTGCTGCTGCTGTTGGCCGCGGGCGGGCAGGCGCCGTCCGGGGAGCTGCGGGTGACGGTAATGCCGACCGGCACAGACGTGGAGATCTCCGTGCTGGCCAAAGGCTCGGCCGCCGAGGTCGAAGCGCGAGCGGAATACTTGGCGCTGCGCCGGGCCGCGGAACAGGAGCGCGGTGGCGTGCGCTGCCGGCCTTACGTGGACAAGACCAGCGTGAAGGTGACGCTCACGCTGCCCGGACTCACCAAGGCGCGCACACAGCGCTGAGGTGCCCGCGCCTAGAAGGCGCGGCGGGCGTCGAAACGGAGGTCCTGCGCCCACGTGGGCGTCGCACCGTCGGCGATGCGGACGCGGATCGTGATCTCGGTGCCGTTGGTCGGCGTGCCGGTGGCGGTGGTGGCGCCCTCGCGGATCCAATCGCCCTGCGTGTCGAGTACGGTGACGCCAGCCGGGACGGTGTTGGCCACCAGATCCCAGCGCACGTTGCCGGCGACCTGATACTTCAACGTGTACTCGGTGAAGGTGTCGCCTTGCCAGGTGGCCGTGGGCTGCGCCGTCTGGCGGAGGTTGAGGATCTCGGGGATCGTGGCGCCGCCGGTCACGCGCACGCTGCCACTCCCAGCACCCACGACCATCGCGACGTTCTGCGCCGTGAGGTCGGCGGCAGTCGTCGCGAGGAGCAGTGCGATGAGGAGGAAGGTGGCTTTGCGCATGGGGAGTTAGTGGTCTCTACACTCCCTCTATTTCACTATTCGTGCCACGCAGCCAGTTCAGCTAACCTATTGCTGTGTATGCATTTAGATGGTGTGCTAGGTCAATACGAAGCCCGGCAAGAACCGCCGTATGGCAATTCTTGCCGGGTTCTTTCTGTGATTCTTTCGGAGGCCTAGGCGGCCAACGGGCGACGGCTGCGCAGGTGATCGCGCAACTGTCGCAGGGCGCGGGTGCGGATTCGTGAGACGCCCGATTCGGAGAGGCCGAGTGCCGGTGCGATCTCGCGCAGGGATCGCTCCTCGAAGAAGGAGAGCTGCATGATGCGCCGCGCAGTGGGGTCGAGGGAGTTGAGCGCGTCCCGGAGTCGCTCGCGTTCTACTTCGCGATCAATCTCGAGGTCGAGGTCGAGGTCCGGCGCGGGGAGGCGATCGCCCATCGGGTGGTCGGCTGATGGCGTCTCCTCGATCGGCGCATCAATGCTGCAGTGCACGCCCGAATGGAGTGCGGCTTCCCACTCCCAGAGTTCGCGGACGGTCATGCCGAGTGCCTCGGCGAGCTCGTGGGCGGCAGGCGCGTGCCCGAGCTGGTGGCTGAGCGCGTTGCGCATGCTGTCGATGAGGCGCGCCCGCTCGCGGGTGGTGCGCGTGAGCGGGTCGAGGCGGCGCAGTTCGTCGAGCATGGCGCCGCGGATGCGCGGTGTGGCGTGCGTGGAGAAGGCGAGGCCGCGATGCGCCTCAAACGTGGTGGCGGCCGCGAGCAGGCCGCACATGCCGGCGCTCACCAGCTCATCGAGCTCGGCGTCGTCGGCCAAGGTCTTGTGCATCCGTCGGGCGAGGTAGTGCACCAGGCCAGAGTGTTGGCGGACGAGGGAGTCGCGGTTATCGGCAGCGGTGAGCACAGGGGGGTCATCTCGTGATAGTGGTTCGATGACCACATGTGCAGGAACCGCGCCTCGGCGGGCTAGCCGTAACTCATTATTCAGCAACGAGTTAGAAAAATCTCTGGCACAAAACCACTAGGCGACTAATGCCGAGCGGCAAATTGTGCCGAGTGGACCGGCGTTGGTGCGCGGGACTGGAAAGGACTTTGCCTCTGTGGCAAAGCAGCTCCCCGCCGAGTCGCGAACTACTCGGGACTATTCAGCCGCGAGCGCAGCGTGCGGATCGAAATGCCGAGCAGCTCGGCGGCCTTGGTGCGGTTCCCTTCGGTACGCGCGAGGGCGGCCTCGATCAGCTTCGTCTCGGCTTCGCCGATGTTCAGCGACTTGAGGACCACCGCGCCTTCCTCGGCGACGACGGCCTTGGGTGCGGACGAGGGCGTGGACGGCCGATGGCCACCGAAGGCGTGGAGGCCGAGCGTCGGCTCGCGGGAGAGCACCACCGCGCGCTCCACGAGGTGTTGCAGCTCGCGCACGTTGCCCGGCCAGGTCTGGGCGCGCAGCCACTCGATTGCCTCCGGCGTGATGCCGGCGATCTCCTTCTTGTACTCCTGCGCCGCCCGCATCGCGAATCGCATCGCCAAGAGCGGGATGTCGTTGGCGCGGTCGCGCAGCGGCGGGATCTTCACCGGGATCACGCTGAGCCGGAAGTAGAGGTCTTGCCGGAACTTTCCTTCGGCCGCATCGGCGGCGAGATCGCGGTTGGACGTGGCGATGATGCGCACGTCCACCTTGATGGGCGTCTCGCCCCCGACGCGCTCGAACTCGCCTTCCTGCAGCACGCGCAGGAGCTTGGCCTGGAGGTCGAGGCGCATCTCACTGACTTCATCGAGCAGCAGGGTGCCGCGGTGGGCGCGTTCGAAGGCGCCTTCCACGCGGCGAATGGCGCCGGTGAACGCGCCCTTCTCGTGACCGAAGAGCGCGCTCTCGATCAGGCCTTCGGGGATGGCCGCGCAATTGATCTTGATGAACGGGCCATCGCGGCGCTCGCTCTGCTCGTGGATGGCGCGGGCGAAGAGTTCCTTGCCGGTGCCGCTCTCGCCCAGGAGGAGGACGGTGGCGCGGGTGGGCGCGGCCATGGCGACTTCGGTGAGCGCGTGCTGGATGGCCGGACTCTCGCCGAGGATCTGCTGGTTCTGGCGTAGCGCCATCACCTCGCGGCGCAGCGCCTCGTTCTCCTGCTTGAGTCGCGAGACCTTGAGGGCCTGGTCCACCGCGATCTCGAGATGCTGGGCATCCACCGGCTTCGTGATGTAATCCACCGCGCCGGCCTTGATGGCGGCGACGGCGTGCTCGATGCTGGCATAGCCGGTGAGCATGATGAGGGGGATGTCGTGACCCTCCTGCTTCATGAACTCGAGGAGGTCGAGTCCCGTGAGCCCCGGCATCTGGTGGTCGGAGATGACGAGGTCCACGCCGCCGCGGGCGAGGGCCTGCAAGGCTTCCTGCACGGATTTCGCGCCGACCGCGTGGTGGCCTGCCTGCTCGATATGATGCCCGAGCAGCATGCCGACCGCGGGTTCGTCATCAACGTACAGGATGGTGGCCATTGCCCGGACGAAGGTAACTTCGGTGGATGCCACCACGCCACGCGCGCGCCATCGCGCATCTCACGCAGTCGGATCCGGTCCTCGGGAAATGGATCGCCCAGGCGGGTCCGTGTTCGCTCACCCGCGAGCGCCGCGGGACCCATTTTGCGGCCGTCGCGCGTTCAATTGTGTACCAGCAGCTCAGCGGCAAGGCGGCGGCCACGATCCACAGCCGTTTCGAGGCGCTCTACGGCGGACGCACGCCGGAACCGCGCGAGTTGGTGAAGACGGCCGACGCGACGTTGCGCGCCTGCGGCCTCTCGGGGCGCAAGGCCGAGTACCTGAAGGGGCTGGCCGAGGACGTGTTGACGAAGCGTGTGCCGATGGATGTGCTGGACGACCTCGACGATGCGGCGGTAATCGAGGCGCTGACGACGGTGCGTGGCGTCGGGGAGTGGACCGCGCAGATGTTCCTGATGTTCCGGCTGGGACGCCCTGACGTCCTGCCGACGCTTGACCTCGGCGTGCAGACGGCGATCAAGCGGCTCTACAAACTGCGCGCGCACCCCACGCCCCAACGCGTCGCGACGATCGGCGCGAAGTGGGCTCCCTATCGAACGGTGGCTTCGTGGTATCTCTGGAGAGTGGTGGACGATCCCCCGCAGTGAGCGCGTCCGGGCGCGGCACGGAAGTGCTGCTGCGCTCGGAGATGCCGGTGAGCGCAGAGGCGTTGTTCGCCTGGCACGAACGTCCCGGAGCGTTTGAGCGACTCTCGCCCGCGTTCATGCCGGCGACGGTGTTGGAACGCAGCGGCGGGATTCGCGACGGCGCGCGGGTGGTGCTGGGCGTGCCGCTGGGGCCGCTCACCACGAAGTGGGAGATCGTGCACGAGGGCTACCAGGCAGGGCGACAGTTCCGTGACGTGCAGGTGAAGGGGCCATTCGCGCGCTGGGAGCACACGCACCGCATGGAGCCGCTGGGGGCGGACGCGAGCGTGCTCGAGGATCACATCGTGTACGAACTGCCGGCAGCTCCCTTCGGCGAACTCGTGGCCGGGCACTTCACGCGCGGGAAGCTCGAACGCTTGATGCGGTGGCGGCACGCGCTGACGCGGCTGGACCTGGAGCGCCACGCGACGTTCGCGTCGCGCGGGCCACTGACCATCGCCATCACTGGCGCCAGCGGATTTCTCGGCACGGCGCTGGTGGCCTTCCTGCGCACCGGCGGGCATACGGTGCGCACGATCGGTCGCGGGAAGGGAAACGACTTCCAGTGGGATCCCTCGCGCGGGCAGCTCGACGCCGCGGCGTTCGCGGGTGCCGATGCGGTGATCCACTTGGCGGGCGCGTCGGTGGCCGAGCGTTGGACGGCTGAGCGAAAGCGGGCGATCCGGGAGAGTCGCGTGCAGAGCACGCGGCTCGTGGCCGAAACGCTGGCGAAGATGTCGTCGCGGCCGGCGGTGCTGTTGTGTGGATCGGCGGTGGGGATTTACGGCGATCGCGGCGATGCGGTGCTCGAGGAATCGAGCGCGCTGGGCGAAGACTTCCTGGCGGATGTGGGGAAGGAGTGGGAAGGCGCGACGGCCGCGGCGCGGGATGCCGGCGTGCGCGTGGTGCACCTGCGCACGGGGATCGTGCTGAATCCCGGCGGCGGGGCGTTGGGGAAGATGCTGCTGCCCTTCCAGGCGGGCGTGGGCGGGAAGCTGGGCAGCGGCAAGCAGTGGATGAGTTGGATCAGCCGCGAGGATTGGATCGGCGCGGCCCACTTCGCGCTGCACACGGCGTCGCTGCAGGGAGCGGTGAATCTCACGGCGCCAGAGCCGGTGACCGGTGCGACGTTCGCCTCGACGCTGGCGCGCGTGCTGCATCGTCCGGCGCTGTTCCCGGTACCGACCATCGCGTTGACGACGATGTTCGGCGAGATGGCGCGGGGGACGATCCTCGCGAGCCAGCGCGCGCTGCCGCGGGCGCTCGAGGACGCGGGGTTCCGCTTCGCGCATCCGACCTTGGCGAGCGCGCTGCGCTTCGAGCTCGGGTTGCTGTAGTCCGCCGGTGATTCCGGCGCGTCCCGCGCGCATATTGTGGGATGCTCCCCGAACCGAACGCCACCGCACTGTTGCTGGCCCTGCTCGGGATCCTGCTGGGCGCGAGCGTGCTGTCGAGCCGCGCGTCGGAGAAGACGGGCGTGCCGGCGGTGCTGGTCTTCCTCTTCGTGGGGATGCTGGCGGGATCGAATGGCGTGTTGAACATCGCGTTCGAGGACTACGGGCTGGCGTTCCGGGTAGGCACGTTCTCGCTCGTGCTAATCCTCTTCGATGGCGGGATGAACACGCCGCTGAAGTACGTGCGCCCGTTCTGGGCACCGGCGGTGTCGCTGGCCACGGTGGGCGTGCTGGTGACGGCGGGCGTGGTGGCGGTGGGTGCGCAGCTGCTCGGATTGCCGTGGCCGCTGGCGCTCCTGCTGGGTGCGACGGTGTCGTCCACCGACGCGGCGGCGGTGTTCAGCGTGCTGCGCGGCAGCGGCCTCTCGGCGCAACGGCGCGTGAGCGCCACGTTGGAGTTGGAGTCGGGGCTCAACGATCCGCTGGCCGTCCTGCTGACCCTGGCGTTCACCACCGCGCTCACGGTTGGCGCCGCGGACGTGTCGTGGCCGATGCTCGGGCTGCAGGTGGTGAAGGAACTCGTGCTCGGTGGCGTGCTGGGTTGGCTGGGCGGAAAGGGCGGCGTGTGGGTGCTCACCCACGTGCGCCTGCGGGCCAGCGGCCTGTATCCGGCGCTCACGGTAGCCATCGCCTTCCTCTCGTTCGGCATGACGTCGCTGGCGGGCGGCAGCGGATTCCTCGCGGCGTACGTCACGGCGCTGGTGGTGGGGAATGCGGAACTGCCCTATCGCTCGAGCGTGGTGCGCGTGCACGATGCGCTGGCCTGGCTGTCGCAGATCGGAATGTTCCTGCTGCTTGGCTTGCTGGTGTTCCCGGCGCGGCTGCTGGAGATCGCGCCGCTGGGGCTCGGCGTGGTGGCGGTGCTGATGTTCCTGGCGCGGCCGGCGGCCGTGTTCGTGTCCCTCCTGCCGTTTCGGTATCCGCTGCGCGACGGCGCGTTCATCGCGTGGGGGGGACTGCGCGGTGCGGTGCCGATCATCCTGGCGACCTTCCCCGTGCTGCGTGGCGTGGAAGGCGCCGAGCGGCTGTTCGACCTCACGTTCTTCGTGGTTTTGGTCAACGTGCTGATCACCGGCGGCACCGTGCCCTGGATGCTGCGGAAGCTCGATCTCGAGGGGGACGAACCCCCGCCGCCGCACGCGGTGCTGGAGATCTCGTCCACGCAGAAGCTCTCGGGGCAGCTACTCAGCTTCTTCGTGGAGGAGGAGCTGGACGTGACCGGCGTGCCGCTCAGCGAGATTCCGTTTCCCGAGGGCAGCGCGGTGACGCTGATCCTGCGCGGCGAGGACCTGCTCGTGCCCAAGGGGCACACGATGCTCCTGCCTGGGGACCACGTGTACGTGGCGACGACCCACGAGGACCGCCCGTTCGTACAGCTGATGTTCGGTCGGCCCGAGGACGCCTAGCGAAAGCGATTAGATTCGTCGGATGCCGCTCGTCTCCCTCGACACCCTCCCCGACGATTCGCGCCTGTGGATTTTCGGCGCGCGCGCCCCGCTCGATGACGTGGACGCGCCGCGCCTGCTCGGCGCGGTGGACCGCTTCCTCAAGGAGTGGAAGGCGCACGGCGAGCCGCTGACCTGTGCCCGCGAGTTCCTCGAGGAGTACTTCCTCGTGGTGGCGGTGGATGAGCGGACGTCGGATGCGTCGGGGTGTTCGATTGACGGCCTGTTCCGGTTGCTGCAGCAGGCCGAGGCCGGCATTGGCACCACGATGGTTGGTGGCGGCACGGTGTACTTCCGCGACACGCTCGGCCTCGTGCACTGCGTGCCGCGTGCGGACTTTGCCGTGATGGGCCAGGATGGCGACGTGACCGGCGACACGCCGGTGTTCGACACCACCCTGACCTCACTCGGCGATTTCCGTGCGCGCTTCGAGCGGCCGGCGCGCGACAGCTGGCACGCCGACCTGCTCCCGCCTCAGGCGCGCAAGTAGTCGGGCTGCCAGTCGGTCACCGCGCGCTTGATGTCGCGCGGCTTGGCGAACTCTCCCCTGAGCGTGCGTTCCACCAGCGTCGGCAACTCGGCGTCGCTGGCGAATCGCAGCGCGATCAACTGGCGCACCGTGAGCTCGGCGATGCGCGCGGCGAGCGCAGCCGGGAGGACTTCCTTGAGGCGGAGCCGCATCTCGAGGCGGATCACGCGGTTCTGCACCGTGATGGCCATGATGCGCGAGGAGATGACGGCGGCGAAGATGGCGACGCCGTAGAGGGCCTCGAAGAAATGCGGGGTGCTGGGGTTAGTGATGAAGTGCCACACCATGTGCACCGCGGCGAGGCCGGTGATGGGTGAGGCGAGGAAGTGGTAGATGGGAAACCAGCGGGCGTGGTTCTCGAAGGACTGTTTTGGCTTGGGCATGGGAGTTCTGGGGTTGGGAGGCGTGCGGGGTACGGAAAGATGAACGGCATGGGGGGCTTGCGCGCTCTTAACTGAGCGATTAATTAATGGGGGTGACCGACGCAAATCCCTCCTCCAAAGACGCCATCCTCGACGCCGCCGAAGCCCGCTTCGCACGCCAGGGCTTCGCCCCCACGACCATCAAGCAGATCGCCGGCGACGCCGGCGTGAACAGCGCCCTCCTCTACTACTACTACGCCGATAAAGAAGCCCTCTACGGCGAAGTCGTCGCCCGCCTGATCCGCGGCGTAGCCGGCACCATGACGCAGGCAATCGCCGGCATCACCGATCCGGTGGAAGCCGTGCGCACCTTCGCCACGCAGCACCTCGCCATGCTCGAGGCCAACCCGCGGCTCCGCAAAGTCATCGGTCGCGAACTCATCGACCACGACGCCGCCCACGCACAGGAAGCCATCCGCCACATGGCGGCGACCATCTTCGACAAGCTCCAGGGCGCCATCGCCGCCGGCCAACGCGCCGGCCTCTTCCGCGCCGATCTCGATCCGCGCTTCACCGCCATCTCCATCGTCGCCCAGACGACCTACTTCCACCTCGCCCGCCCGGCCGTCGAGATCCTGCTCGCCGGCGGGAAGCCGATTCCCGCCGCGACGACCCGTGCCTTCGGCGAGCACGTGGCCGCGCTCACGTTGGCGGCGCTGAAACCCGTGCCCCAGGGGACTGCATGATGCTCCGCCCGTTGATGCTCCCGGTGCTCCTCCCGCTCCTGCTCGTCGCCTGCACCACGAAGAATCACACGGCCGACTTCGAAGCCACCGGCGTGCTGGAGGTCGTGGAAGTGGAAATCGCGACCCTCACGGCCGGCCGCGTGATGCGCGTGTTGGTGGAGGAAGGTGATCGCGTGCGTGCCGGCGATACGCTCGCGCTGTTGGAACTGCCGACCCTCGCCGCCGACCTGCAACAGCGTGCGGCACGCGTGGCCTCGGCCCGCGCGGTGGTGCAGGAAATGGTCGCCGGCGCCCTCCCGGCCGAGCTCGCCCGCGCCGAAGCCGAACTTGCCGCGCTCACCGCCGAGGCTGATCGCGCGAGCTCCGACGTGCGGCGCCTCGCCCCGTTGGCCGAGCGCGATTTCATGAGCGTGCAACTGTTCGAAGCTGCCGAGGCGGCGTCGCGCACGGCCTCGGCGCGTCGCGATGCCGCGGCCGCCCAACTCCAGCTGCTGCGCGACGGCCCCCGCGCCGAGCGCCGTGCCGCCGCGCGCGCCGAGCTCGCTGCCGCCGAGGCATCGCTGGCCGCACTCGAGGCCACGCAGCGCGACCTCGTCCTGCGCGCCCCAGTGGATGGCCGCGTGCTCGTCCGCGCGGTGGAGCCTGGGGAAACGCTCGCTGCCGGCGGTCGCGCGCTGATCATCGCCGAAACGGGACGCCAGCGCGCCCGCATCTTCGTGGGGCAGGCGGTCTTCCCCACGCTCAGCGTCGGCATGGCCGTGACGGCCACGCTCGATGCATTCCCCGACGCCCCGATCACCGGGCGCATTGCCGCCCTCGCCACGCAGGCCGAGTACACGCCGCGCGTGGCGCTCACCGAGCAGGAGCGCGGCGACCTGCTCTTCGCCGTGCGCGTGGAGTTCGCCGATTCCACCGAGCGCCTCAAGGCCGGGCTCCCCGTGACCGTGCGGCGGGCGCCGGAGCGCTGATGCCGGCTGCCGTCGAGACCCTGGGGCTCACCCGCCGCTTCGGCGACTTCGTCGCCGTGCAGGGGCTCGACCTCACCATCCGGCGCGGCGAAGTGTTCGGACTCCTCGGCCCCAACGGCTCGGGAAAGACGACCACCATCCGCATGCTCACCGGCCTGCTGCCGCCCAGCGGCGGGCGCGCCACCGTGGTGGGGCACGACGTGGCGACGGGCTCCGAGCGGATCCGGCGCGCCATCGGCTACATGTCGCAGCGCTACGGCCTGTACGACGACCTCACCGTGGCCGAGAACCTGCGGTTCTACTCCTCCGTGTACGGCGTGCTCGGCCCGACGCGTCGGGCCGTGCTGGATGCGCACCTGGAGTCGCTGGGCCTGAGCGCGCGCCGCGATCAGCTGGCGGGCACGCTGTCCGGTGGATGGAAGCAGCGGCTGGCACTGGCCTGCGCCACCGCGCACAAGCCGGAGATGCTCTTCCTCGACGAGCCGACGGCCGGCGTGGACCCCGCGGCGCGGCGCGCGTTCTGGGAGACGATCTACGCCATGGCGCGCGGCGGCACGACCATCCTCGTGACCACGCACTACATGGACGAGGCCCAGCGCTGCCAGCGGCTGGCCTTTCTCTCGCGCGGGCACCTGATCGGCGTGGGCACGCCGGACGAGATCACGCGGCAGTTCAACCAGCCGACCATCGAGGACGTGTTCATCGCGCTGCAGCAGGCCGACGAGGCCCGCGCGTGAGCTTCCGCGAGCGGCTCCGTCGCTGGCCCTTCTGGCCGATGCTCTGGAAGGAGTTCATCCAGATGCGTCGCGACCGCATCACCTTCGGCATGATGACCGTGTTGCCGGCGGTGCAGCTGCTGCTCTTCGGCTATGCCATCCAGACGGACGTGCGCAACCTGCCAATGGTGGTGTACGACCAATCGCGATCGGCGGAGTCGCGGCTGTTGGCCGAAACGCTGGTGAACACGGATGTGTTCGTGATCGTGGGCGAGGTCGCGAGCGACGCCGCGGTGCGCGTCGCGATCGAGCGCGGAGATGCGCGCGCGGCCCTGGTGATCCCGCCCGACTACGCGCGGCAGATCGCGCAGGGCGCGCCGGCCACGGCGCAGTTGATCGTGGATGCGGCCGACCCGCAGACGGCGGGGGCGGCGCTCTCCGGATCGCAGCTGGCGGCGCAGGCCCGCGGGGTGGCCATCCTCACCGAGCGCATCGGGGCCGCGCCGGTGTCGCCGGTGGACCTGCGCGTGCGCCCCTGGTACAACCCCTCGCAGCGCAGCGCGGTGTTCATCGTGCCCGGCGTGATCGGCATCCTGCTCACGCTGACGCTGACGATCATCACCAGCACGGCGATCGTGCGGGAACGCGAGCGCGGGACGCTCGAGCAGCTGGTGGTCACGCCGATTGACAAGACCTCGCTGATGCTGGGCAAGCTCGTGCCCTTCGTGCTGGTGGGCTACGTGCAGATGACCGTGGTGCTGGCGCTGGGCCGGCTGATCTTCGACGTGCCGATGCGCGGCAGCCTGCCGCTGCTCTACGCGCTCACGCTGCCGTTCATCCTCGCCAGCCTGGGCGTGGGGCTGCTGGTGTCCACGGTGGCGCGCACGCAGGGGCAGGCCTTCCAGCTGAGCTTCTTCTTCATGCTCCCGAACATCCTGCTTTCGGGCTACATCTTCCCGCGCGAGGCCATGCCGGAGCCGGCGCAGTGGATCGGATTGGCGCTGCCGCTCACGTACTACCTGGAGATCCTGCGCGGGATCATGCTCAAGGGGATCGGGGTGTTGCCGGTGGCGGGTGAAGTGGCGGCGCTGGTCGTCTTTGCCGTGGCCCTCGTGGCGGTGAGCGTGCGGCGCTTCCACAAGACGATCGAGTAGGACCCTGTCCGGCGCGGGAACCCTGGAGCCCTTTTGGCTCTACATTGGAGTATGGCCACACCCAAGCTTCCCTCCAGCGAAATCACCCCCGAGTCCACGTATGTGGACCGGCGCAAGTTCCTCGTGGCCGCCGGCATCATCGGCGCGGGGCTGGCGGGTGCGTCGCCGAGATCGCTCGAGGGTGCGCTGCCCTTCCTGCCGGGCCAGCAAGGGCAGGCGCCGCAGGCACGCGGCACACCCTACGGCCTGCAGCCAAACGACACGCCCACGCCATGGGCCGACGTCACGGGCTACAACAACTTCTACGAGTTCGGGACGGGCAAGGACGATCCGGCGCGCAACGCGACGAACTTCCGTACGCGTCCCTGGACGGTGAAGGTGGATGGTCTCTGCGAGAAGCCGGGCGACTACGGGCTCGAGGATTTCCTCAGGCCCTCGGCCGTGGAGGACCGCATCTACCGGATGCGCTGCGTGGAGGCGTGGAGCATGGTGATCCCGTGGCGCGGGATTCCGCTCAAGGACGTGATTGACCGCGCCCAGCCGCGGGCGTCGGCGCGCTTCGTGGAGTTCACCACGCTGATGGATCCGCGGCAGATGCCGGGCCAGCGGCTGCCGATCCTCGAGTGGCCGTACACGGAAGGGTTGCGCCTCGATGAGGCGCGGCACCCGTTGACGCTGCTGGCCACGGGGGTGTACGGTCGTGACCTCCCCAACCAGAACGGCGCGCCACTGCGGCTGGTGGTGCCGTGGAAGTACGGCTTCAAGGGAGTCAAGAGCATCGTGCGGATCCGCTTCGTGGAGCGGATGCCGACGTCGGCGTGGATGGCCGCGGCCCCTTCGGAGTACGGCTTCTATGCCAACGTCAATCCTGAGGTCGATCACCCGCGCTGGAGCCAGGCCACCGAGCGTCGCATCGGCGAGTTCCGCCGCCGTCCGACCCTCCCCTTCAATGGCTACGCCGACCAAGTGGCGTCGCTGTACTCGGGGATGGACCTGCGCCGCAACTACTGACCACGCGCTGACGTGGCGGCGCTTGGGGGCATCGAGAAGCAGCCGCGCGGGTTCAGCCTGCTGCTCCTCGTGGCGGTGGCGATTCCCGCGTTCTGGTACGCGTGGGCCATCTACTCCGACTTCACCCGCGGCACGCGCTTCCTCGGCTCCGATCCCATCAAGGAGGCGGAACACGCCTACGGCGCCTGGACGCTGCGCTTCCTGATCCTCACGCTGGCCATCACGCCGCTGCGCCAGTGGACGGGCTGGAACTGGCTGGCCAAGCACCGGCGCACGCTCGGGCTCACCGCCTTCACCTACGGCGTGCTGCACCTGGGCGTGTGGATGATCCTCGACGTGCAGCTGATCATTGACGACCTCGTGGGCTGGGACGTGGTGTGGACCGACATCACGAAGCGCCCGTTCATCACGATCGGGATGTTGGCGCTGCTACTGATGCTGCCGCTGGCGCTAACCTCAACGAAGAAGATGATCGCGCGGCTGGGGAAGAAGTGGCGGCCGTTGCATCGGTTGATCTACGTCGTGGCCGTGCTGGGGCTGGTGCACTTCTGGATGGCGGTGAAGCTCGACATCCGCGAGCCGGCGGTCTACGCGGCCATCGTGGCGGCGCTGTTCGGGTGGCGTGCGATCGATGCCCGACGCCGCAAGGCCGCGGCGACCGCCTAGGTCGCAGCGTCAGGTAGATTGCGGGGGTGAGTCCATCTCCCGCCGCGCAGTTCGTCTACGACGCCTGGGCCGTCGCCTCGCCGGGCTTCGAGCCGCTGGTGGCGGCTGAACTCCGGGCACTGGGCTTCGCCGACGCCACCGAATCCACCGGCGGCGTGAGCTTCCATACCGATGGAGCCGGCATCGCGCGGGCGAACCTCCACTCGCGCATCGCGAGCCGGATCGTGGTGCGCTTGGCCAGCTTCCGGGCGACGGCCTTTCACGAGCTCGAGCGTGCGGCCCGCAAGGTGGAGTGGGCGCGGATGCTGGCGCCGGACGCGGCCTTCCAGCTGCGCGTGACGGCGAAGAAGTCGCGCCTCTACCACTCGGACGCGATCGCCGAGCGGGTGGCGGATGCGATCGCGCGATCGGTGAAGGGCGCGACGCGTGGCGCGGTGCCGGTGAAGGACGAAGAGGATGCCGAGGGTGAGCTGGCACCGGCCGCCGAAGCGCAGTTGTTCGTGGTGCGGTTCGACCACGACCGATGCACGATCAGCGCCGATGCGTCGGGGGCGCTGCTCCACCGCCGCGGCTACCGACTGGCGGTGGCGCGCGCGCCGCTGCGCGAGACGGTGGCGGCGGCGATGCTGGCGGCGGCGCGCTACGATGCCAACCAGCCGGTGGTGGATCCGTTCTGCGGTTCGGGCACGCTGCTGATTGAGGCGGCGCAGTCGGCGCGGCGGATGGCACCGGGCCTCGCTCGGGGTTTCGCGGCGGAGCGCTGGCCGGAGCTGCGAACGGAGGTGTGGCGCGCGGCGCGTGATGCGGCGCGCACGGAGATCCTTCCGCGCGCTGCGGCACCGATCATCGGGTCGGACCGGGATGAAGGCGCGGTGCAGGCGGCGCTGGCGAACGCGGCGCGCGCCGGCGTGAGCGACGACGTTCGGTTCGTGCAGCGTGCGTTGTCGGATCTGACGCTTCCGGCAGGGCCGGGGTTGGTGATCACGAACCCGCCTTACGGCGTGCGCGTGGGCGAGCGCGCGCCGTTGCGCGATCTGTACGCGCGCTTCGGCCAGGTGATGCGCGCGCAGGCTGCAGGCTGGCGCGTGGCGATGCTCTCGGCGGATCGGGCGCTCGATGGGCACACGGGGCTGGGGTTCCGCGATCTCGTACGCACGTCGAATGGGGGGATTCCGGTGCGGATCATTGAGTGCGCGGTTTAGGATCTCCTGAACTGCGACGACAGCGCGCGCTGAGTCCCTCCGTGGCTCCGTGGTAATGCAGGACTCAGAACTCAAACCCGAACGCGAGATTGATATGCGTGTTCGGATAATCCGACGCCGCATAGCGCGTGCGCGTCGAGCGCCACTCGAGGCCGAACACCAGCGGTCCTGACGGACGCCAGTGCACGTGGAACTCCTGCGTGGCATTCAGGAGCAGCTGTGGAACGTCATCGTCGTTGGGATCGTCGAAGCCGTAGCCGGCGCCGATGAGCCATCGCGGTGACGGGCGATAGTTGAGCTGCGCCCAACCACCCACGGTGCGGAGTGGGGTGAGCGTATCCACGCCGAAGTTGTGCCCGATCCCGCCGCCACCGAGGCCGGCGAGCACTTGGCCACTGAAGGCCTCGCCGCGGATCTCGAACATGCTGAAGAACGGAATCAGGAAATCGACGGTGACCGCCGTGCTCGGCTGTGCTTCCTCGGCGAGATTGTTCACTTGCCCGCTGTGGTAGCCGACGCCGATCTCGGCGCCTTCCACCTCGTCGCCCCAGCCGAGATGCACGCGGGCCTGCGCGAAGGGCACGCCCGTGCGCTCGGCGTTGTCAAAGCCGGTGGCGAAGACCGCCGCGGGGTCGCCGCTTGTGGGAGCAAGGATCGCCGCCTGCGCGCCGTAGCGCAGCGCGCCCTGCGAGCGCAGGCTGTAGCGGATCTGCGGGAGCCAGAGCCAGAGGTTGCCGGCGTAGGAGAAGTTCGGTGCGCCCACCGAGGCCAGCGAGAGGGGGTTAAGCCCCGAGACCAGGGGTTGCTCCTGCCCGAGCATCAGCTCCGAGCGGCCCCAGTCAATCGTCGCACGCGCGGTGCGGATGCGGAGCAGGGGGAACGTCCGCCCGCCGGGGCTCGGCACCTGCCCACCGAAGAAGTCCACGTCAATGTCACCGGTGAAGGTGCCACCGAGCACGTCGTGGACCGTGAGGGCGCCCCCGAGCACCGTCTGCCGCACCGACATGCCCATTCCGCCCTTGAGGGAACCGTCGGGGACCTGCTTGCGGTACATGGGGACATCGGCGTTGTTCGTCTCCTTGTTGTTCGTGAAGACGTTCATGAGGACGCGCCCCGAGAGCTCGAACCCGACGCGGGAGCGGGTGCGGACCCCGCTTTCGGCCTCGGTGGCGAGCTGCTGCTGCAGCATCTCGAGCATCGCTTCGGCGTCCTCGAGACGGAGCTGGAGCGAGTCGAGGCGCCGTTGTTCCGGAGTCTGGGCGCGCAGCGGGTTGGCGAGCGCAGTGACGAGCGTCACGAGCAGTGCCGCGCCGAGGGCGGAATGCGTGACGCTCGTGCTTGACCGCGGCTTCTGCATTGGGGTACCCTTGGGTTCAGGCGAGTCTGAGGAGCGAACGACCATGGCGGACAATCAGCGAAGGAATCGGTACGTCCTGCCGTGCGCGGCGTCACTGCTGGCCGCGTTGTTGGCGGGGGCGACACCGATGGCCGCGCAGGGCACGGTTTCCGGACGCGTGTCCCTCACCGAGCGGGCCGGCGAAGAGACCACCGACATCGGCAACACCATTATCTACCTCGTGCGGAACGGGAGCGCGAGTGTGCGCTTGCCCTCGGCCGATGCGACCATCGCCATGAACGGGCGAGCCTTCGTGCCGCGGGTGCGTGTGGTGCCGGTGGGGAGCAAGGTGGCGTTCCCCAACCAGGATCCCTTCCAGCACAACATCTTCTCGACCTCGACGGGCGCGCGGTTCGACCTTGGCCTCTACGCGTCGGGCCGTTCGCGCGACGTGACCTTCCGCCGGGCGGGCGTGGTGCCGGTGTACTGCAACATCCATCCGCGCATGACGTCGTTCGTGGTGGCGGTGCCGACGCCGTACTATGTGCAGGCTGGGGAGGATGGCCGGTGGAGCATCCCGAACGTGCCGGCCGGGGACTACACGGTGCACATCTGGCACGAGCGGGCGACGGCGGTGGAGCGCCCCCTGACGGTGGTGGCGAGCGGCAATCCCGGCTTTGACGTGACGCTGGACGCCCGTGGCTTCCGCTTCGCGCAGCATCGCAACAAGTTCGGCCGGGAATACGACCGCTCCGGTCGCGACCGCTACTAGTCGGCCCTTCCTCACAGCCCATTCGCCGTGGCCTCGCGCGGTCTGTCGCTCTCGGTCAAGATCTTCCTTGGGACGTCGTTGGTCGTCGTGATCGTGATGGGGGCCACGTTGGCCATCACGGCGCGCTCGGCGCAGACGGCGGCCGACGCCTCGGTGGGACGGGTGCTCAACTCGGCGCGCGAGGCAGTCACGGCACAGTTGGCGGGGCGGGCCGAGGCGATGGAGCGGGCGGCCGAGGTGTTCGCCGGCAGCTCGAACTTCCGCGCCGTGGTGGTGAGCCGCGACACCGGGACGATCCTTGACCAGTCGGTGGTGGCGGTCGAGCAGGTCAACGTGGACTGGGTGCAGATCGTGGACGCCAACGGGATCCTGCTCGCCCGTAGCGACCAGCCCGACGCAACGCCGATCTCGCTCGCAAACTCGCCGGCGATCGGCGGAGCACTGGAGGGCAACTTCGTTTCCGCCTTCGGCGCCACCGACGACACGCTCCTGGCCCAGGTGAGCGTGGTGCCGATCGCCGACGGCGACGTCGTGTACGGCGCGCTGATGGCGGCGAAGTATCTCACCGACGAGTTCGCGGGAGAGATCCGCAACGCCGCCTTCGACCAGGTGGACGTGGTGTTCTATGCGCTCGACACCCTCGACGTGCCGCACGTGAACGGCACGACGCTCGAACGCTCGGCGCTCACGCCAGAGTTGCTGGCGCGCTTACATGCGGCTGCGGCGGGCGAGGGTGAGGACGTGCGCTCGGATCTCACCGTCGCCGGGCACCGCTACGTCGCGCTTGGCGGCCTCCTGCGGTCGGCGGGCGGCACGCCCTTGGGTGGTTTCGCCATCATGCGCGATCGCGATGCCGAGTTCGCGCTGTTCAATGAGCTCCAGCGCACCATCCTGCTGAGTGCGGCGCTGGGCCTGCTCTTCGCGTTCCTCTTCTCGCTGCTGGTGGCCCGCTGGGTGACGCGTCCGGTGGCCAAGCTGGCGGACGCCGCGCGTCGTGCATCGGACGGTGATTACCAGGCCGAGATCTCGGCGGTGAGCCGCGACGAGATCGGCGCGTTGGCGGGGGCCTTCCGCCGCCTCCTCGCCGACCTGCGCGAGAAGCAGCAGCTGGTGGAGTTCCTCTCCAGCGCCGACGAGGCCAAGACGGTGCAGATGCCCACCCTCTCGGGGACGTCGGGTCAGCGGATCGTGGAGCAGGGTCTCGTGCCCGGCAGCGTGTTCGCCAACCGCTACGACGTGAAGGAGATCCTCGGCCAAGGCGGGATGGGCACCGTGTTCAAGGCCGTGGACCGCGAACTGGGCGAGGTGATCGCCATCAAGACGCTCAAGCAGGACTTCCTGCAGCAGGACCCCACGGCGCTGGAGCGCTTCAAGAGCGAGATCCGCCTCGCCCGCCGCATCTCGCACCGCAACGTGGTGCGGACGCACGACCTCGGCGAGCGCGAGGGGTTCTACTTCATCACGATGGAGTACGTGGAGGGGACCTCGCTCAAGCAGCTGATCCGCCAACGCGGCCGCCTGCCGGTGGCGGTGACGCTGTCGGTGGGCAAGCAGTTGGCGCGGGCGCTCGAGATCGCCCACGAGCAGGGGATCATCCACCGCGACATCAAGCCGCACAACATGGTGCTGCAGGCCGACGGCGTGCTCAAGGTGATGGACTTCGGCATCGCCCGGCTGGCCCAGCGGCCGCAGGAGTCGGGGGTCACCCAACAGGGGATGATCGTGGGGACGCCGGAGTACATGGCTCCCGAGCAGGTCACCGGGGAACCGGTGGACCAGCGGGCCGACCTGTACGCGGCCGGCTGCGTACTCTACGAGTGCTTGGTGGGCCAGCCTCCACTCACCGGGGAGACGCCCTACCAGCTGGTGGCCAAGCTGCTCGAGGAGATGCCGCCCCGGCCGCGATCGGTGAACCCCGAAGTGCCCGACGCGCTCGACGCCCTGGTCATGGAGTTGCTGGCCAAGAAGGCCGCCCAACGGCCCCAAAGCGCCCTCATCCTGCACGACCGACTCGCGGCCATCGGTTGAGGGGTCGCCCTGTTAGATTTCGGTCATGGCACAGGAGCCGATTGCGAGCGTCTTCAACGACGCCTACGCCGCTGAGCAGTTCGAGGCATACCGTCAGGATCCATCGTCCGTCGAGGAGTCCTGGAGACAGTTCTTTCGTTTCGCCGAAGAGGCGTTGGGGCGCGGACCATCCGCCGGCGCCGGAGGTGACGAGGCCTACGCGCGCATCGCCGCCGCCGCCTCGCGCTACACCGCCGCCATCCGCGCCTACGGCCACCTCGCCGTGCAGCTCGATCCGCTCGGATCGCCGCCGCCCGGTGCGCAGGAACTGACGCCGGAGTTCCACCGCATCACCGAGGAGGAGCTCACGCAGGTGTCGGGCGCC
Organism: Gemmatimonadaceae bacterium; assembly: GCA_024710705.1. Taxonomy (GTDB): domain Bacteria; phylum Gemmatimonadota; class Gemmatimonadetes; order Gemmatimonadales; family Gemmatimonadaceae; genus Pseudogemmatithrix. The sequence goes on from JANJUF010000066.1 coordinate 34,261, forward strand.
GCGCTCGGGTTCCCGCACCTGGCCACGGCCAAGGATGTGGCCGAGCGGCTCAAGAAGCGCTACACGCGCAACCTGGCCGTGGAAGTCGGGCACCTCGGCAGCGACGAGGAGCGCATGTGGTTCCGGCAGCTCTTCACGGAGGAGCAGCTCACGCGCCCGCTCACCGCTGAGGAGAAGCGGCAGGTCCTGCGTCGCCTCACCGAAGTGGACGGCTTCGAGCGCTTCCTCGGCCGCACCTTCGTGGGCTACAAGCGCTTCAGCATCGAGGGCACCGACGCGCTGGTCCCGATGCTCGACACGGCCATCGCCGAATCGGCGCTGCAGGGGGCGCGGCACATCGCCGTCTCGATGGCGCATCGCGGTCGCATCTCGGTCCTCGCCCACGTGCTCGGCAAGCCGCTGCCGCTGATCCTCGGCGAGTTCCAGGGCAAGCACGGCCACCTGGCCGGCGCATCCACCGGCGACGTGAAGTACCACCTGGGCTTCGAGGGCGAGCGCCAGATCGGCGAGCACCGCGTGCACGTGACGTTGGTGCCGAACCCCAGCCACCTGGAGATCGTGAACCCGGTGCTGGCCGGCACGGCCCGCGCGCTCCAGCGCGACGCCGCCGACCGTTCGCGGCGCGATGAGTCGCGGGTGGTGCCGATCTGCATCCATGGTGACGCCGCCTTTCCGGGCGAGGGCATCGTCCCCGAGACGTTCAATCTCTCGCGGCTGCGCGCGTTCCGCGTGGGCGGCACGCTACACATCATCGTCAACAACCAGATCGGATTCACCACCGACCCCATCGATTCGCGTTCGACGCGGTACGCGTCGGACATTGCGAAGGGGTTCGAGATGCCGATCATCCACGTGAATGCCGACGACGCCGAGGGCTGCATCATCGCGATGCGGATCGCGGTGGCCTACCGTGCGCGCTTCAAGAAGGATTTCCTGGTGGACCTCGTCGGCTACCGCCGCTGGGGCCACAACGAGGGCGACGAGCCGACCTACACGCAGCCGCAGCTCTACGAGCGGGTGAAGGCGCATCCCACGGCGCGGCAGGTGTGGGCCAGCCGCCTCACGAAGGAACAGCTCGTGTCGCCGGAGCAGGTGGAGGCGCTCGACAAGGAGATCGCGGCCGGTTTCCAGGCCGCCTACGAGGCGTCGAAGGCAGACGATGACGAGCATCACCTCGCGCCGCCCACCGAGCCGGCCTCGATGTCGGTGCCGACAGCGGTGAGCGCCGAGAAGCTGCGCGCGTGGAACGAGGCCCTGCTCACGTACCCGCGCGACTTCACCCCGCACCCGCGCCTGGCCAAGCAGCTCGAGCGCCGGCGCGAGGCCCTCGGTGGCGAGGCGGCGATCGACTGGGGCCACGCCGAACAGTTGGCCTTCGCGAGCATCCTGGCGGAAGGCACGCACATCCGGATGACGGGGCAAGACGTGGAGCGCGGGACCTTCTCGCACCGCCACGCCGTGCTCAGCGACGTCAGCACCGGCGCCAAGTACACACCGCTCGCCCACCTTGGCGGTGCGAGCGGCACGATGGAGCTATACAACTCGGCGCTCTCGGAGATGGCGGTGCTCGGCTTCGAGTACGGCTTCAGCGTGGTCGCGTCGGACACCCTCACGCTCTGGGAAGCGCAGTTCGGAGACTTCGCCAACGTGGCGCAACCGATGATCGACCAGTTCATCGCGTCGGACCGGGCGAAGTGGGCGCAGGATTCCGGGCTGGTGATGCTGCTGCCGCACGGATACGAGGGGCAGGGGCCGGAGCACTCCAGCGCGCGGCTGGAGCGGTTCCTGCAGCTTTGCGCGGAAGGGAATCTCCGCGTGGCCTACCCGAGCTCGCCGGCCCAGTACTTCCACATCCTGCGGCGCCAGGCGAAGGTCTCGCGGCGGCCCTTGGTGCTCATGCAGCCGAAGTCGCTCCTGCGGCTGGCCGCCGCGGCGAGCACCGTGAAGGAGCTCTCCGAGGGCAGCTTCCGCACGGTGATTGACGATCCCAAGGGCGCCGAGAAGCGGGCGGTGGTGAAGCGGCTGATCTTCTGCACCGGCAAGGTCTATTACGACCTCGTGGCGGCGGGCATCCCCGACAGCGTCGCGGTGGTGCGGGTGGAGGAGCTGTATCCCTGGCCGCACGAGGAAGTGGCTCGTGTGGTGGACCTGTACCCCTCCATTGACGAAGTGGCGTGGGTGCAGGAAGAGCCGAAGAACATGGGCGCGTGGACCTTCGTGGCGCCGCGGCTCCGCGTCTCCACCGGGAACGCGCTGGTGATCCGCTTCTACGGCCGCGCCGAGCGCGCGAGTCCGGCCGAGGGCTATCCGGCGACGCACACCGAGGAGCAGACCCGCATCATCACCGAGGCGCTCTCGGCACCGGTGCGCCACACCGGTGCGCGTCGCGTCACGGCGATGGCGATGCGCGCCCCATGACGCTACGCCGCGCCCTGGGCGGCGCAGTGTTGGTCGCGTCGGTGCTCGCGCCGCGCCCTGCCTTCGGGCAGGAGCGCGGCGCGGCGGCGTTGGACCAGCTGCTGCGCGGGGTCACCGTCTCTGGACGGGTCCTCATGGTGGCCGCCCATCCCGATGATGAGGACACCAACCTCCTCGCTCAACTGGTGCGTGGCCACCAGGTACATGCCGCGTACCTCTCGCTCACCCGCGGTGACGGCGGGCAGAACCTGATCGGCAACGAACTGGGCGAAGGCCTGGGCGCCATCCGCACCGAGGAGCTGTTGGCGGCGCGGCGCGTGGACGGGGCGCAGCAGTTCTTCTCGCGGGCCTATGATTTCGGATTCTCCAAGAACGCCACCGAGACCTTCGAGCACTGGGACCGGGAGGCGTTGCTCGGCGACGTGGTGCGGGTGATCCGGGCCTTCCGCCCGCAGGTGATGGTCGCGGTGTTCAGCGGCACGCGCGCCGATGGCCACGGGCACCACGAGGCGTCGGGGCTCCTCGCGCGCGAGGGATTCGAGGCGGCGCGGGATACGGTGCGCTTCCCGGTGTTCACGCACGGGCGGCCGTGGCAGCCGCAGAAGTTCTATCGGGGCGCCTGGTCACGGAATCGTCCGCACACGCTGAGCATGGACGTCGGCGAGTATGACCCGGTGCTCGGGCGGAGTGCGGCCGAGATCGCTGGCGAGAGCCGCTCGCAGCACCGCTCGCAGGGCTTCGGCGTGGTGCAACGGCGCGGCGCGGTGCAGACGCGGCTCACCCGCGAGGTCACGCTCGTGAACGATTCGGTTCCCGCCGAACAGGAGCAGTCGCTATTCGATGGCGTGGACACGACCTTCGCGCGACTCACCCGGCTGGGTGGCGGTCGCGCCGCCGCCCTGGCGCCGATCGCCGCGTTGATGGATTCGTTGGCGCAGGTGGTGGATCTGCGTCGCCCCGGGGCCATCGTGCCCGGACTTGCGCGCGTGGTCACGCTGGCCGAGCAGGCGCGTGATTCGGTGAAGGCGTGCGGCATCATTCCGTTCCGGCGGTATCCGGGCATCACCGGCGCCCCACCGACCTGCGACGGCGACGAACTGGATCTCGATGAATCGCTGACGCGGCTGCTGGCGCGGGCGCGGGCGGCGCTGCTGCAGGCCGGGCGCGTGCTGGTGGAGGCCACGGCGTCGCAGGAGCTGGTGGCCTTCGGCGATGCGCTGGTCGTGCGCGTCACCATCTACAATCGCGGCACGCAGCCGGTGCAGCTGCACGAGATGCAGCTGAGTGGCGCGCGCCCCTTGAAGTTCGAGGCGCCGCTGGAGATCGCGGCCGGGACGGACAGCACGTTCCTCGTGCCGGTGGTGGGGCTGGTGGATGCCCGCCCGTGGTGGCTGGGACCGCGCGCGAGCAAGGCGATGTTCCTCGACACGCGCTCGCCGGTGGATGGCATCGCCAAGGTGTCGTACGGCGTGGCCGACGAGCTGATCCCCAGCGTGGCGCTGGCCGAGGATGTGCGGCGCGTGACGGCGTTGAAGGTGCGGTTGGGCCTCGCCGGTGCCACCACGACGGTGGACGCCGGCGAGATCATCTATCGCTTTGCCGATCCCGTGCTGGGCGAGCAGAACCGGCCGGTGGGTGGCGTGCCGCCGATCACCGTGGCGCTGGACCGCACCCTGGAGATGGTGCGCGCCAACGAACCCATTGATCGGATGATTCGCGTGACGCTCAAGTCGCACACCCAGCAGCGGCGCGTGCTGCGGTTCCGTCCGCTGATCCCGGCTGGGGTGACGGGCACCGGTCTGCCCGACTCGTTGGTGCTCGAGCCGGGTGCGTCGCGCGAGCTCTACCTCACGCTCAAGGGACGCCTGGCCCCGGGCAGGCACGATTTCGGCATCGGGGTGGAGTCCGAGAACACGCTATTCGTCGAGGGATTCTCGACGATCGAGTATCCCCACATCCGCCCGATCCGCATGTATCGGCAGGCGGCGGCGTATCTCGTGGCGGTGCCGGTGACGGTGCCGCGGGCGTTGCGCGTGGCCTACGTGCTCGGGGTGTCGGATGCGGTCTCGCCGGTGCTCTCGCAACTGGGCGTGCCGACGGCGGTGATCACGGCGGCGCAGCTGCCCTTGCTGGACCTGAAGGAGTTCACCACCGTGGTGATCGGGCCGCGCGCGTACGAGACGAGTCCGGAACTGGCGGCGGCGAATCCGCGGCTCTTCGAGTGGGTGCGCAGCGGAGGCACGTTGGTGGTGCAGTACGGGCAGTTCGAGATGCAGGATGAGGGCATGACGCCGGCGATGATCGCCTTCTCGCGGCCCGCCGCACGCGTGACCCTCGAGGGCGCGCCGGTGCGCGTGCTTGATGCACAGTCGAAGTTGCTGCGCTTCCCCAACCGCATCACCGACACCGATTGGGCCGATTGGGTGCAGGAGCGCGCGCTCTACATGCCCTCGGCGATCGACCCGAGCTATCGCACGCCGATTGCCATGAACGATCCCGAGGAACCGGAGCAGCGCGGGGCAATCCTCGACCTGCCCATGGGTCGTGGCCGCTACATCTACACCTCGCTTTCGCTGTTCCGGCAGTTGCCGAGCGGCGTGCCGGGTAGCGCGCGGCTCTTCGTGAACCTCCTCTCGGCAGGGCTTCCCGAGGAACGGACCACGCCATGAGCGGCGCCACGCCAAAGGCCCGCGTTGTCATCATCGGTGGCGGGTTCGGTGGACTGAATGCGGCACGGGCGCTCGGGAAGGCGGATGTGGACGTGCTGCTCATTGACCGCACCAATCACCACCTCTTCCAGCCGTTGCTGTACCAGGTGGCGACGACGGCGCTGGCGCCGAGCGACATCACCGCGCCCATCCGCTGGATCCTGCGCGACCAGAAGAACGTCACGACGCTGCTCGGCACGGTGGAGAAGATCGAGCGACGCAATCGGGCGATCCGCGTGGTGGGCGAGCCAGAGCCGCTGCACTACGACTACCTGATCGTCGCGTCGGGCACGAGGCACTCGTACTTCGGAAACGACCACTGGGAGCGGTGGGCACCGGGATTGAAGAGCGTCGAGGACTCGCGCCGGATCCGCAAACGCTTCCTGCTGGCATTCGAGCGCGCCGAGTGGGAGGAGGACGAGGCAGCGCGGCGGGCACTGCTCACCTTCGTGATCGTGGGTGGCGGCCCGACCGGTGTGGAGCTCGCCGGCGTGTTGCCGGAGATGTGCCGCATGGCCTTCCGTCCGGACTTCCGGCGCATCGATACCGCGATGGTGCGGGTGATCCTGCTTGAGGGTGGGCCGCGCATCCTGCCGGCGTTCCCCGACAAGCTCTCGGCGCGCGCCTGCCGTGACCTCGAGAAGCTCGGCGTCGAGGTCCGCGTGAACACGCTCGTCACGGACATTGACGAGCAGGGCGTGCACGTCGGTGAGGAGTTCATCCCCACGCAGTCGGTGTTCTGGGCGGCCGGCAATGCGGCGTCGCCACTGGTGCGCACGCTCGACGTGCCGCTGGACAAGGTCGGGCGCGCGCTGGTGGAGCCGGACCTCTCGATTCCGGGCGATCCGCGCGTGTTCGTGATCGGCGACGTCGCGGCAGTGAAGCAACCCGATGGGCGTTGGGTGCCTGGCGTGGCGCCGGCGGCGAACCAGATGGGCAAGCACGCGGCCAAGAACATCCGCCGGCACCTGGCGGGCGAACCGTCGCTCCCGTTCGAGTACTTCAACAAGGGCGACCTCGCGACGATCGGCCGGCACAAGGCGGTGGCGAGCTTCTTCGACGGCAAGCTGAGCTTCACCGGCTACCTGGCCTGGTTCCTCTGGCTGTTCGTGCACATCGCGTACCTGGTGGGCTTCCGCAACCGGATCAGCGTGCTGCTGCAGTGGGCGTACAACTACATCTTCTTCGAGCGCGGCGTGCGGTTGATCACCGAGACCGAGGATGCGTCGATGTCACGGCATCCGGCCACGCAGGGGCGCACCGGGGAGTTCCACGCGCGGGGTGCTGCCGAGGGCGTGCCTTCGTGGTGATTGTCGTCGAAGCTACGCCGCCCGCACCGGCCGCTCGGGAATGTGCCGCTCGATGCCGAGTCCGAGCACGATCGTGAGCCCAGCGAGCGCCGCGCCCGTGTAGAAGGGCACGCCCTTCCCGAGATAATCGAAGGCGAAGCCGGCCCAGATGGGCCCGATCACGCGCGCGATCCCGCCGAAGGTTTGCTGCACGCCCATGTACAGCCCGCGCTCGTGGTTGGGGATCACCTGCGAGAGCATCCCCGTCACGCAAGGGAAGGTGAACGCGGTGCCGAGCGGGATGAGTGCCACCGCGAGCGCCAACGAGAGCGTGTTGGTGGTGAAGGGCAGCGCCAGCATGCCGAGGGCGAGGAACGCGCCACCATAGCGCGAGAGCCGCGGTTCGTGGTAACGGTCCACTGCCGGGCCGAGGAGCACCGCCCGCGCGAACACCGAGAGCACGCCGATGTAGACGAAGACCCAGCCGATGGTCGTTTCGTCGATGCCGTGGCGATCGAGGAGGAAGAGCGCGAGGATCGCCGTCATGCCCTGGAAGGCCCCCATGCCGATGGCGTAGATGAAGATCAGGCGGCTGGCCGGCAGTGCCGGATGCGTCACCACGCGCGTGAGGGTCTCGCGCGAGCCCGACACCTTGGGGCGGTCGGCCGTCTTCGCGCCGGCGTGCACGTTCGATTCCGAGAGATAGCGCCAGGCAAACACGATGTTCACGAGCGTGATCATCGCGGCGATCAACCCCGGCCACTCCGTCCCGATGCGCGCGGCGAAGGACCCGATGGCCGGCCCCAACGCCACGCCGGCGTTCGTTGCCGCCGAGAGCCAGCCCAGGGCCTTCGCCCTATCCTGCGGTTCGGTGGCGTCGGCCACGTAGGCTTGGATGACGCCCACCGTGCCCCCGCCCGCCCCCTGCACGATGCGCGAGAGGAAGAGGATCTCCAGCGAGCCGGCGTAGGCGAACACGATATACGCGATGCCGCTGCTGATGAGCCCGATGAGCAGGGCGGGGCGGCGGCCGTAGCGATCGGACACGCGGCCCCAGAGGGGCGCGCTCAACAGCTGCGCCACCGCGAAGCTGGAAACCAGGATGGCGATCACCGTGCCCTCGCCACCCATGCCGACGGAATCCATCGCGCGCCACAGCGGACCGTGGCCGACGAAGCGGGTCGCGTAGTACGGGAGCAAGGGGAGCACCATGAGGAGCCCCACCATGTCCACGAACGCGGTGACCATCAGGATGACGAGCTTGCCCAGGGTGCTTCCCTCACGTGGGGCGACTGCCCGAGGCGATGCCCCGCGGCGACCCGAAAGCTAATGGCCCTCTGGTCGGCCTGCCGCGCAAGGGTATACTCCAGTCGTGATCGAGTCCCTCGGGAATTCCCTGCGACGTGGCCTCGGCACGGTCGGGGCGGCCAGCCGCCTGACCGTCGAGGCCTTCAAGGCCTTGCGGGACGTGTCCACCTGGGGTCCGAACTTCTCGGCGCAGGCCCGCCAGCTGGGTGTGGATTCGATTCCCATCGGCGTCCTGATCGCCGGCTTCACGGGCATCGTGCTCGCCCTCCTGGCCAGCTATAGCTTCACCGGCGCGGTGCCGCGCTACCTCGTGGGAACGCTCGTCCAGAAGACGATTATGATGGAGCTGGCCCCGGTGCTCACCGGGTTGGCGTTGGCCGGGCGCGTCGGGGCGAACATCGCCGCCGAGATCGGCACGATGCGGGTGACGGAGCAGGTGGACGCCCTGGAGACCCTGGCCTTTGACCCGGTGGCCTACCTTGTCGTCCCCCGGGTGCTGGCCGGGACGCTGATGTTCCCGGTGGTGGTGGGGGCGGCGATGTTCTTCGGGATGATCGCCGGGTGGGGCGCGTCCCTGCTGTTGCTGGGGCTGTCCACGCCGGAGTTCCTGAAGGGGGCGCGGCTCTTCTTCGATTCCTTCGACGTGCGCTACGGCTTGGTGAAGGCGGCGAGTTTCGGTTTTGCGGTGACGATCCTGGCCTGCGCGGCGGGCCTCCGGACGCGTGGTGGGGCGCAGGGCGTGGGCGGTGCGGCCACCCGCGCGGTGGTGCAGTCGGCGGTGATGATCCTCGTCCTCGATGCCTTCTGGGCGATGGTGTGGCTTCTCGGGAGAGCGCGATGAGCAAGCGGGCAAACGACTGGTTGGTCGGCACGGTGGTGCTCGTCACGATGGTCGTGCTGATCGCCGCGACGATGTACCTGCAGCAGGCCGAATTGGGGACGCGACGCACCAGCGTCACGGCCCGCTTCCGCGACGTCGGCAACATGCAGGTCGGGAACGTGGTGGTGATCCGCGGCGTCCAGGCCGGGCGGATTGCGCAGATCTCGCTGGCCGACGAGGGGTGGGTCGCGGTCGAGATGAAGCTGAACGAAGGCATCGAGCTCCCCGCCGATCCGGTGGTGCTCCTCCAGGCGGCCACGCTCTTCGGCGAATGGCAGGCGGTGATCACGGCCCGCGGTGCAGCTCCGGGAATCCGCGAGGTGCTGATGCAGCTGGAGGACACGGCGGGGGCGCCTCCGGCCACCCTGCCCGGCGCGGTGCTGCCTGATATCGCGCAGCTGACCTCCGTGGCCGGTGGCATCGCCGGCAACGTGGCCTCCATCTCCGAACGGGTGCGCCTGGCCTTCGACGACAGTGCCGCCCGCGAGATGCGCGCCACGATCCGCAACTTCAACACGATGTCCACCCAACTCGCGCGCACGGTGCGCGAGCAGTCGCGCAACCTCGACTCGGTGGCCGTGGACGTGCGCGCCGGCGCCAACGACCTGTCGGCCGGCATGACCTCGCTGCAACGCTCGCTCGGCCGCCTCGACTCGGCCACCTCGCAGGGGGAGCTCGAGACCATCATCGCCGAGTCGAAGCAGACCGCCACCAACCTCCGCGCCATGAGCGAACGGCTGGCGGCGATGAGTCTCTCGCTCGAGCGCGCCGAGGCCTCGCTGCGGGGCGTGGTGATCAAGGCCGACACCGTGCTCTCGCGCATCGAGGCGGGCCAAGGGACCATCGGCCTGCTCGTGAACGACGCATCCTTGTACAGGAACTCGGACTCGCTGGTCATTGACCTGCGCGCCTTCCTCGCCGATTTCCGCCGGAACCCCAAGCGCTACCTGAACATCAGTATCTTCTGAGGATGGCCGAGCGCATTCGCACGCGGTTCCTCGTTGTCGGATCGGGCATCGCGGGACTGCACACGGCCCAACGCGCGTCCGACCACGGCGACGTCATCGTCCTCACGAAGCGCACGTTGCGCGACTCGGCGACGGCCTACGCGCAGGGGGGCATCGCCGCCGCGCTCGGCGCCGGTGACTCCACCGACCTCCACCGCCAGGACACCCTGGCCGCCGGTGCCGCGCTCTGCGATGCGGCGGCCGTGGAAGTGCTGGTGGAGGAGGGCCCTGCGCGCGTGCGCGAGCTGGCCGAATCGGGCGCCCAGTTCGACCTCGACGCCGACGGGCGCTTCACGTTGGGCAAGGAAGCCGCGCACTCGCGCAAGCGCATCGTGCACGCCAAGGGTGACCAGACCGGCGCCGAGGTCGCCCGCGCCCTGATCCATCGCGTGTCGGAGCGCGCGAACATCGACGTGCTCGAGACCGCCCGCGCGCTCGACCTGATCGTATCCAACGGGCGCTGCTGTGGGGTCAAGGCGAACGTGGCCGGCAAGGCGGTGGAGATCATCGCCGATGCGACGATCCTCGCGACCGGCGGCTGCGGGCAGTTGTACCGCCACACCACCAACCCGTTGGTCGCGACCGGGGACGGCTACGCCATCGCCCACCGTGCCGGCGCCAAGGTCGCCGACCTCGAGTTCGTGCAGTTCCATCCCACCGCGCTCGACACGCCGGAAAATCCGCTCTCGCTCATCTCCGAAGCGGTGCGCGGCGAAGGGGCGGTGCTGCTCAACGACCGCGGCACGCGCTTCATGTCGAAGCGCCACAAGCTCGCCGAGCTCGCACCGCGAGACATCGTCGCCCGCGAGATCTTCCGCGAGCAACAGGGCGGGAGTCGCGTCTGGCTGGACGCGCGCAAGCTGTCACGCACCTTCGCGCGCCGCTTCCCGGGCATCCTCGCGCTCTGCTTGGCCCGCGGCATTGACCCGCGGCGCGACTTGATCCCGGTGACGCCGGCCGCCCACTACATGATGGGGGGCATCGTCACCGACCTGGCCGGCCGTTCGTCGTTGGCGCGACTCTACGCCTGCGGTGAAGTCTCGCGCACCGGCGTGCACGGGGCGAACCGGTTGGCCTCGAACTCCCTTCTCGAAGGCCTGGTGTTCGCCGAACGCGTGGCCCGTGATGCGGTGAATCAGCCGAAGCTGCCACGCGTGCCGCGCCTGGCCGCCTGGAAGGTCTCGCGGCTGGTGGACCGCGGCGCAGCCCAGGTGGCGGCCGACGAAATCCGCCACGTGATGTGGGCGCACGCCGGGATCGACCGCAATGCGGCGGGGCTCCGCACGGCACGCAAGGCCCTCGATGCCATCCGCGCGCGCCTGGTCCCCGGGGCCACCGAGGAGCTGAACATGGTCGAGACCGCCCGGCTCATCGTGGACAGCGCGCTGCTGCGCCGCGAGTCGCGCGGCGGGCACTTCCGCTCCGATTTCCCGAAGCCCAAGAACAAGTGGCGCGGAAAGCACGTCGAGTGGTGAGGGCCCTCGCGGGCGGCTAGGTTCCAAGGACGATGCCTACCGTGCCGAAGCCTAAAGCTGACCGAGAGACGGCCGAGCTCACCCGCCGCATCCGCGCGCTCGCCAACGAACGCAACGCCGTCATCCTGGCCCACAACTACGAGCGCCCCGAGATCCAGGACGCCGCCGATTTCGTCGGCGATTCCCTTGGGCTCTCGCGCGAGGCCGCCAAGACCGACGCCGAGGTGATCGTCTTCTGCGGCGTGCACTTCATGGCCGAGACGGCGGCCATCCTCTCGCCGAACAAGACGGTGCTCCTCCCCGACCTCGCCGCCGGCTGTTCGCTGGCCTCGACGATTGACGCCGAGCAGTTGCGCGCGTGGAAGGCCGAGCATCCGGGGGCGGTGGTGGTGTCCTACGTGAACACCTCGGCCGAGGTGAAGGCCGAGAGTGACTACTGCTGCACGTCGGGAAACGCGGTGGACGTGATCAACGCCATCCCGGCCGACCAGGAGATCCTCTTCCTTCCCGACATGTTCCTCGGCGCGCACGTGCGCCGCATCACCGGGCGCGACAACATCCACGTGTGGATGGGGGAGTGCCACGTGCACGCCGGGATTGATCCCGAGAACATCCGCCTGCAACGGTCGTTGCATCCGGAGGCCGAATTCCTGATCCATCCGGAGTGCGGCTGCGCCACGAGCGTGGTCGAGGCCGTGAGTGCCGGCGACGTGGATCCGGAGGGGGTGCACATCCTCTCCACGGAAGGGATGATCAAGCGCCCGGGGGAGTCCGACGCGAAGACCTTCATCGTCGCCACCGAGGTGGGAATCCTGCATCGGTTGGAGCGGGCGTACCCGAAGAAGAAGTTCTTCGCGGCGAATGAACGCGCGTCCTGCGCGTACATGAAGGTGACGACCTTGCCCAAGGTGCTGCGGGCGCTCGAGCACCTGGAGCACAGGATCACCGTGCCGCCGGAGATCGCCGCGCGGGCGAAGCTGGCGATCGAGCGCATGGTGAGCATCGGCGGCTCGCAGGCGACGCCGCCCGGACCAGGGGTGGATCCCGGCGAGTGATGCCGCGCGCGCTCGAGTTCCCGCTGCCGGAAGCGGCGCTGCACGCGTTGGTCCGCGCCGCGCTCGAGGAAGACCGCGCCTTCGACGACGTCACCACGATCGCGACCGTCTCGCCGGGCCACAAGGCGCGGGCGGACCTCGTGGCGCGCCGCAACGGCGTGCTCTGCGGCGTGCCGCTCGCGATCGCCGCCTTCCGCATCCTCGATCCCAAGGGCGGCATTCGCGTGGATGCGGTGGACGGCGCCGCGCTCGAGCAGGGCACCATCATCCTCCATCTCTCGGGTGAGGCGCGCGGCCTGCTCTCGGCCGAACGCGTGGCGCTCAACTTCCTGCAGCGGCTCTCGGGCATCGCCACGCTGACCTCGCTCTACGTGGCGGCGGTTCAGGGCACGTCCGCCCGCATCCTCGACACACGCAAGACCACGCCGGGATGGCGCATGCTCGAGAAGTACGCCGTGCTGTGCGGGGGCGGCATGAACCACCGCGCGACCTTGGCCGACGCCGTGCTGATCAAGGACAACCACCTGGCCGCCTGCGGCGGGGACGTGGGCGTGGCGATCCTCCGCGCCCGCACCCATGCACCGAAAGGCATGCTCATCCAGGTGGAGTGTGACACCGTCGCCCAGGTGAAGGCGGCCATCGCCGCCGGCGCCGACGCCCTGCTGCTGGACAACATGCCGAACCACGCCCTGCGGGAATGCGTGCAGCTGGCGCATGGCCACTGCTGGACGGAAGCCTCGGGCGGCGTCTCCCTCGAGACGGTCCGCGGCATCGCCGAGACGGGAGTGGACCGCATCTCGATCGGGGCGCTCACGCACAGCGCCCCAAGCCTCGACCTCGCGCTGGATTTCGAGTAGGCTGACGACCGCAGTCTCTTCTGTCTTCCGTCTCATGTCTGATCTACTCGCCGCGCGCACCCAGATGGCCCTCAGCCTGGGCTTCCACATCATCTTCGCGGTGCTGGGCATCGGCATGCGGGCGCTGATGGTGCTGGCCGAGCGGAAATGGTTGAAGACCGGCGACCCGGTGTGGCTCGACCTCGCCAAGCGCTGGAGCAAGGGCACGGCGATCCTCTTCGCCGTGGGCGCCGTGAGCGGCACGGTGCTCTCGTTCGAGCTCGGCCTGCTCTGGCCGGTGTTCATGGAATACGCCGGCCCGATCATCGGGATGCCATTCTCGCTCGAGGGCTTCGCCTTCTTCACCGAAGCGATCTTCCTCGGCATCTATACTCTACGGGTGGACCAAGCTCTCGCCGCGCGCGCATTGGTGGGCCGGCGGGGCGGTTGTGCTGGTGTCCTCGCTCTGGTACCTGTTCCGCGTGTTCAAGTCGGATTCGACAAGCGCGTTCGAGCGGGTGGACACGGCCGAGTACGGGGTGCCGGGAGAGTGATGTCGGATTCCAAGCAGACGACGCGCGACGAGGCCCCGGCTGACGGTCCCGCCCCCGGCGAGACCTGCGACTACTGTGGCTCCACCGCCCTCCGCTGGCGCAAGTGCAAGCTGATCTGCGACGACTGCCGGCAGATCAACAAGTCCTGCGCGGATCTCTAGCCGCTGCCCTGCGCGGCCTCCCGAAGCTGTTGCACGAGCGTCGTCGGCGAATCGGTCGGCAGCTGGCAGGCATACCCACGGCACACAAACGCCAGCGCCGATCCCCCTTCCGCGCGGCGCTCCGCCATCAGCGGAAGCCCGGCCACTGCTGCGCCCTCGCCCCCCGCCAGCACAAGCGACGGCACGTACACACCCGCAGCCGCGCGAGCGAGCGTGGCGAATCGTTCCGCGCCTGGCGCGCCGGCGATCGCCAACTGCACGGCACCGTTCACGCTCAAGTCCGCCGCGCCCAGCAAGTGCCCGAACGCCAGCGGACTCCGCTGCATCGGCTGCGCCATCGTCGCCAGCACGTACTCGCCGCGCCGTCGCGCGCTCGCGTCGCCAACGTACTCCGCGACCAGGAGCTGCAACTCCACGGCCAGCGAGGTGCCCGAGGGAATCGCGTTGTCTGTCACGTCGCGGGGACGCGTGACCAGCGGCTCGGCGTCATGCGCGGTGTCGAAGAACGCCCCGGCATCATCGGACCAATAGTCGCGCACACAGACCTCGTGCAGCGCCACCGCGGCATCGAGCCAACGGCGCTCGGACGTCAGCTGGTACAGCGCGAGGAACCCGAGCGCGACGGCCGCGTGATCCTCGAGGAACCCTTGGATGCGCGACACGCCGTCCCGCCACGAACGGCGTACCCGGCCGTCGACCACCATCTCGCGACGCAAGAACTCGCCCGCTTGCAGCGCGGAGTCGCGCAGCACCGGGTCGTCAAACGCGCGCGCGCCCTCGGCCATCGCCCGGAGCATCAGGCCGTTCCAGGACGCAAGCACCTTCTCGTCCCGCGCCGGCCGCTCGCGGGGGGCGCGCTTAGCGAAAAGCACCTGGCGCGCGCGCCGGAGCGCGGCCAGCACCTCCGTGACCGGCCGTCCGAGCTTCGTTGCGACGTCCTCGATCGACACCGCGACGTGAAGGATGTTCACGCCCTCGAAATTTCCACCCGGTGACACGCCCCAATGCAACGCTGCGACTTCGGCGTCCTCGCCGAGCAGGGTCGCAAACTCCGAGAAGCCCCACAGATAGAACCTTCCCTCGTGCCCTTCGCTGTCGGCGTCGAGCGACGCGTACCAGCCGCCGGAGGGATCCGTCATCTCGCGCCGCACCCACGCGAACGTCTCCTCGGCGATCCGACGCGCCTCCGCATCGCCCGTGGCCTGCCAGAGGTGCACCGCCAGCCTCGCCAACAGTGCGTTGTCGTAGAGCATCTTCTCGAAGTGCGGCACCAGCCAGATGGCATCCACGCAGTAGCGATGGAAGCCCCCGCCGAGCTGGTCGTAGAGACCGCCCCGCGCCATCTTCGCGAAGGAGTGCTGCACCATCGCCAACGAATCGGCGCTGCCCGTGCGCGCCCAGTGCCTGAGCAGCGCGTCGAGCACCATCGCCTGCGGAAACTTCGGTGCGCCGCCGAAACCTCCTTCGCGCGCGTCGAACCAGTTGCGTAGCGCCGAGAGCGTGTCGCGCCACATCGCGTCGGTAAAGCGCCCTTCGGCGCTCGTCGGTGCCTCGGCCGCCGCGTAGATGCCCCTCAACGACGACGCACCCTTGAGCACCTCGTCGCGACGCGTGCGCCACGCCTCGCTCACCGAGACGAGGATCCGCTTGAAGGAGGGCAGGCCGTGCCGATCCTCGGGCGGGAAGTAGGTCCCGCCGAAGAACGGCACGCCGTCCGGCGTGAGGAACATCGTCATCGGCCAGCCACCGTGCCCGCTGATGGCCTGCACCGCCTGCATGTAGATCGAGTCCACGTCAGGGCGCTCCTCGCGATCCACCTTCACGTTCACGAAGAGTTGGTTCATCACCTGCGCCGTGGACGCATCCTCGAAGGACTCGTGGGCCATCACGTGGCACCAATGGCAGGCGGCGTAGCCGATGCTCAGCAGGACGGGGCGGTCGGTCTCCTTGGCGAGCGCAAAGGCTTCGGCGCCCCACGCATGCCAGTCCACCGGGTTGTCGGCGTGCTGTTGGAGATAGGGACTGGATTCGGCGGCGAGTCGGTTGGGCATCTACCTTTCAGTCTAGTGCTCCGCATGCCCTTCGTGCTCCCCCGACGCTGCCTGCGATGACGGCTTCCCCCATTCCCGAGAGCGACCACCGCGGGCCGTGGGCCCAGGCCAGCGCGCTGGTGGTCGCGGCCACGCTGCTCCGCCTCGCGCTCGGCGCCTCCGTTCCGCTGGTGGCCGACGAGGCCTACTACTGGGAGTGGTCGCGCCGGCTCGAGTTCGGCTACTTCGACCATCCCCCGGCCATCGCGTGGCTCATCGCCGGTGGCACGCGGATTTTCGGCGATACGTCGCTGGGCGTGCGATTCTTCCCCATTCTCGCAGGCGCCGTGGGCTGCCTCGCAATCGTCGGCATGGCCGAGCGCCTGGCCGGCGCCGCCGCCGCGCGCTTCGCTGCCCTGCTCACGGCGGTGCTGCCGCTCTCGGCGGTGGGACTCGTGCTGGCGACGCCCGACGCGCCGCTCTTCGCCGCGATCGCCGTCACCCTGCTCTGCCTCCTCATGGCCACCGAGCCAGGTACCGCGCCGCGGGAGCAACTGGGATGGTGGCTGGCCGCCGGATTCGCCGTCGGCGTCGCGATGGCCTCGAAGTTCACTGGCATCCTCGTGCCGATGGCGGTCACGCTGGCCTTGGTGGTGAATCCTCGCCTGCGGCCGCAGCTGCGCCGCCCCGGTCCCTGGATTGCGGTGTTGGTGGCCTCGGTGGTTATGCTGCCGGTGCTGCTGTGGAATGCCGAGCATGACTGGATCGCGTTCCGATTCCAGCTCGGCCACGGCCTCGGCACCGCGGCTCGCGGAAGTTGGTGGCAACGGGAGCTCGAGCTCCTCGGCGGACAGATTGGACTGGCGACGCCGATTCTCTTCGTGCTGCTTGTGGGTGCCGTGTATCGCGCCTTCGCGCCCGCCGAGGACCAGCGCCGCTACCTGCTCGCGCAGGTGGCGCTGTTCTGTTTCCTGTTCTTCGTCTACAGCGCCACGAAGAAGCCGGTGGAGGCCAACTGGCCGGCCATCGCGTGGATACCGGCCATCGCGCTGCTGGCCGCGGCGCAGGCGGGGTCGCGCACCCGATGGGAACGCGCCGGTGCGTGGCTGGCGGGCGGACTCACGGCGATCGTCCTGCTGCACACGGTGCGCCCCTTTCTCCCGATTCCCGCGTCGCGCGATCCCATCTCCCGCACGCATGGGTGGAGCGCGGTAGGAAATATCGTGGAGGCGAACGGGGCGTTCGTCGCCCCAACCGTACCTGCACTGCACATCGCCGCCAATCGGTATCAGGACGCGGCGTTCCTCGCCTTCCATCTTCCGTCCCACCCCGGGGTGTTCGCGCTCAACCTGCGGTCCCGCCGCAACCAGTACGACCTCTGGCCACGATTCCGCGACGTGGCCGACTCCGGCGCGGCGCTGATGCTGTTGATGCCAGAGCGCACGGACAGCACCGAGCCGCCGGCCATAGCGGATCTTCGCGCCCACTTCGCCGAGGTCGAGCGACTCGATCGCATCCCGGTGCTGCGCGGCAGCGACGAGATCACCGCCCGGCGCCTCTGGCTCCTGAAGGGCTGGCGCGGCAGTTGGCCCGACGACTCCACCGACCCACTCGCCCAGAATCCACGATGAGTACGCCTGCCCAGCTTGATTCGGCGCTCGGCGCCTGGCTCGACGCCAACGACCAGCGCCTGCACGACGATCTCTTCGAGTTCCTGCGCATCCCAAGTGTGAGTGCACGTTCGGAGCACACGAAGGATGTTCGCGCTGCCGCCGAGTGGTTGCATCGCCATCTCGCGCGCATCGGCTTCGCCACCGAGACGCTCGACACGCCCGGGCATCCGGTGGTGCTGGCCGAGTGGCGCAAGGCGCCGAAGGGCGCGCCGACGGTGCTGATCTACGGGCATTACGACGTGCAGCCGGCGGAGCCCCTCGAGCTGTGGACATCGCCAGCCTTCGAGCCGACGATCCGCAACGGCAACATCTACGCGCGTGGCAGCGTGGACGACAAAGGGCAGCTGTGGCTACACGTGGCCGCGCTGGAGGCGCACTTGGCGGCCCGCGGAACGCTGCCGGTGAACGTGATCGTCCTGGCCGAGGGCGAAGAGGAAGTCGGCTCCGAGCATCTCGCGCCGTTCATCGAGCAGCACAAGCAGCGTCTCGCGTGCGACGCGGTCGTGATCTCCGATTCCACGATGTTCGCGCCGGGCATCCCGAGCATCCTGAGTTCGCTGCGCGGTCTCGCCTACTTGCAGGTGGACGTGACGGGTCCGAACTCGGACCTGCACTCGGGGATGTACGGCGGTGCGGTGGTGAATCCGGCGACGGCGTTGGCCCGCATCGTGGCGAGCTTCCACGACGCCGAGGGACGTGTAGCGATCCCCGGGTTCTACGACAAGGTGCGTCCGTTCCCCGACGCCGTGCGCAAGGGCATGCGTGCACTGCCGTTCGACGAAGCAGAGTTCACACAGCATCTTGCGGTTGACGCACTCGGTGGCGAACCGGGTTACACCACGCTCGAGAAACTGTGGACGCGTCCCACCTGCGAGGTGAACGGCCTGCTGAGCGGCTACACCGGCGAAGGCGCGAAGACCGTACTGCCGGGCCAGGCAATGCTGAAGGTGAGCTGTCGGCTCGTGCCGGATCAGGATCCGGCCGAGATCGGGCGTTTGCTCGAAGCCCACGTGCGCAAGGTCGCACCGAAGGGTGTGACGGTGAAGGTCACGCACTTGCATGGCGGCAACGCCTGGCGCGCGGAGCTGGAAGGGCCGTTGTACGATGCGGCCGCGCGCGCGTTGCACGGGGCGTTTGGACGCGCCCCGGTGATCACTGGCGAGGGCGGATCGATCCCGGTCGTCGGCGATTTCGCCAGCATTCTCGGCGCGCCGGTGCTGCTGATCGGATTCGGGCTGCCGGGCGAGAATGCGCATGCGCCCGACGAATGGATCAGCCAGGAGAACTTCCGGAAGGGAATGCGGGCGGTGGCGAGCTTGTGGGACGAGCTGAGGACGTAGCGCGCACCGCGGATGCGGGGGTGAACTTCGATGCGGGGTGCCCTGCGACGCGGGGAGCGGGACCCGGATGCGGGACGATGCGGGGTGCGGGGGGAGTTAACGGCGGTGCGGGGGGAGGGAGGAGCACAACAC
>JANJUF010000085.1 GCA_024710705.1 Gemmatimonadaceae bacterium
GATCCGCTCGATCCCCATGCCTTCGGCCTCAGCCTGGAAGTTCAGCACGACGCGATGCCGCAGGACGCTAAAGGCCACCGCATCCACATCCTCCAGATCCGGAACCGCCCGCCCGTCCATCGCCGCCCGCGCCTTGGCCCCCAGCACCAGGTTCTGCCCCGCCCGAGGACCCGCCCCGAAGCTCACGTACTTCTTCACCGCCGGCGTCGCCTCCGGCTCGTCCGGGCGCGTCGCCCGCGCGATCCCCACGGCGTACTTCACCAGCGAGGGCGGGGCGGGGAGCCGCCGCACCAACTGCTGCATCTCCAGCACCTCCTTCGCCGTCAGCACGGGCTTCACGGCCCCCTTCTGCACACCCGTGGTGGACGAGACAATCGCCTCCTCCTCCGCCACGCTCGGGTACCCGATCCGCAACTCATACATGAATCGGTCGAGCTGGGCTTCGGGCAGATGGTAGGTCCCCTCCTGCTCTATGGGGTTCTGCGTGGCCAGCACGAAGAACGGCTCCGGCAGCGCGTAGGTCTTCCCGGCCACGGTCACCGTGTGCTCCTGCATGGCCTGCAGCAGCGCCGCCTGCGTCTTCGGCGGGGCGCGGTTGATCTCGTCGGCCAGCACAATGTTCCCGAACACGGGGCCCTGCGCGAACGTGAACGCGCGCTTCCCGGTGCCGTGGTCCTCTTCCAACAGCTCCGTGCCCGTGATGTCACTCGGCATCAAGTCGGGGGTGAACTGGATGCGCGAGAACTGCAGGTCCAGCGCCTCCGACAGCGTGGAGATCAGCAAGGTCTTGGCCAGGCCCGGCACGCCCACCAGGAGCACGTGTCCGCCCGCGAGGATCGCACTCGTCAGTTGGTCCACGATCTCGGCCTGCCCCACGATCCGCTGGCTGATCTGGCGCGCCATTTCCTTCCGCGCTTCCGACAGCCGCGCCAATAGTTCGAGATCGCGGGCGTCGGCGGCGGCGTCCCTGGTCTGCGTCTGCGTCAAAAGCTGCTCCGGCAATGGGGTACGGCGGGGGTCGCTGAGTATAACTCGCCGCCACTGTCTGACGGCACTGCTCTTCCACTACGCGCAGCTCCCTCATTCGCGCTGGGCCGCACGGAATTACTGACAAGCCACTGGCCAGCGGGGTATGGTTTGATGGCAGGCCAGTGTCCTTATGAACGCCCGTTTCAAATGACCAACTTTGCCCGGCCGCGCTGCGGTCCGCGCCTCGCGTTTCCGCGAATCGTGCGCATGGCCCTCTTTGCCGTTGTTCTCGCGTCATGCACCGATCCCTTCGGCACGCGGGTGGAATTTGGTTCACCGCCTGAACTCGCCGGCCTGAGTATCGGTCCTCCGGGCCTCCGCGACGGCGTGCTCTCCCTCGCTCCAGGGGATACGGTTCGATCGCGCTACGAGGACCGACACGGCGGGACGTTGGTATACGAGTTCGTGTTCCAAGGTTTCGATGACTAGCCTGCGGGACGGGTCCGCGCAGGGAATCGCAATGGAGGAAGGGCAATGCTACGCAAACTCAACGCACCTCGAGTACTTCTCGCGCTCGCTCTCGCCGGCTGCGACAGCTCGCTCGAGCCCACCCGGGCCGCGGTTCCCGCCCCCTTCATCGAAAGTCTCGCGATAGACTTTGCCATGTATCGTGACGGCGGAGTCTTCTCGCTGTACGGCTCACCGTTCGACCCCGCGTTCCGCCTGCCAGCTGGTGCGTACGTCCCCGTCGAAGTGAGCACCTCGCGCGGGGATGCCGAGATGCTCAAGCTGGTGCCGATGCACTGCGGGGAGACGCTCTGCAACCTCATTCGCATCGAGATGCGTCCCGGAGCCTCGGTGCTCGACTTCGAGAAAAGCATTCGGGCTGCCGGCGGGCGACTCGCTTCAGCGAGTACGTCGTGGGACCGCCCGCACTCAGGAATGGTCTGGGCGCTCGCTGGTAACGCGTCACGCGTCGCATTTGAACTCTTCCAGCATCCAGCCGTCGCGAGCGTGATGCGGCAGGAGCGGTACTTCTGGATGATGCGCGATGATTCGGCGCTGCGCGGCGGCATCGCCATGGCCGATGAGCCAGTGCGCCCGCTCGACGGCACACTCTCCGTGGCACTGGGTGACACCATCTTTGTCCGGTACACCACCGGGGACGTCGTCACCCTCCGCCAGTGGACCCATCACGGCTTCAACGCGCCGTGACGCTCCTATGACACTCTCGCCGAGGGACGTCCTACCCTTCGGCCATGCCCGTCCCGCACCTGCTCCTCGTCAACCTCGGCACCCCCGAAGCGCCCACGGCGGACTCCGTCCGCCGCTTCCTCGACGAGTTCCTCTCCGACCCCGACGTCATCGACTTCCCCCGCTGGTTCTGGCAGCCCATCCTCCAGGGCATCATCCTCCGAACCCGCCCCGCCAAAGTCGCCCGCGCCTACGAATCCATCTGGACCCCGGAAGGCTCGCCCCTCCGCTCCGCCACCGAGCGCCTCGTGGCCAAGCTCCGGGCCCAAGCCGACGGTCGCTTCACCGTCAGCGCCGCCTACCGCTACGGCGAGCCGAGCATCGACACCGAGAAGGCCCGCCTCAAGTACGAGGGCGCCGAGAAGGTGATCGTGGTGCCGCTCTTCCCCCAGCGCACCAGTTCCACCACCGGCACGGCCTTCCGGCGCGCCTTTGAGGCCGCGTCCCGCCTCGAACTCACCGCCCCGGTCATCGACCGCGTCATCCCGGCCACGGACCCGGGCTACATCAAGGCTCAGGCCGACCGCTTCTTCGAGGCCACGGCCGGCCTGCCGGCCCCAGACCACGTGGTGATCTCCTACCACGGCATCCCCGAGCGCTACGACCGCAACGAGCGCCGTGCCTACAGCTCCGACTGCTGCCACACCACCACCGCCCTGCTCGATGCCATCAACTGGCCGGTGCAGCGCTCGACGCTCACCTTCCAGTCCAAGTTCGGACCGGAGAAATGGCTGACCCCAGCCACCGACGCGGTCCTCGAGTCCCTTCCCAAGCAGGGGGTGAAGTCGGTGGCCGTCATCACGCCGGGGTTCGTCACCGACGGGCTCGAGACCATCGAGGAGATCGGGGACCGCGGACGGGAGTCCTTCATGCACGCGGGGGGCGAGCACTTCATCCGCGTGCCCGCGGTGGACACCCACCCGGCCTTCGTGGACACCCTCGCACGGCTCGCAGTGGCGTGAGCGCGTCCGTGCCATCGCGAGTGGGGATGGACCCGCTGGGGCTCGTGGGCGTATCGTGGCGGCATGCCACGGCCGCCACGCTCGCGCACTACACGCTTCCTCGCGACGCCCGCGAGTCGCACTTGCGCAGGCTGGCCTCGCACCTGGAGGTCGAGGAACTGGTGTACGTGGCCACCTGCAATCGGGTGGAACTACTCTACGCAGGTGGGGCGATGATCTCCGCCGCCGAGCGCCGTCGTCGCCTCTACGCCCATTTCTCGCCAACGGGAGCCGACGCCGCAATCCCGGAGCGCGCCCTCCGCGCCTGGGAGGGAGAGGGGGCGGTGGAGCACCTCTTCCTGGTGGCCGCCGGGCTGGACTCGGCGCGGGCCGGCGAGAGCGAGATCACGGGGCAGCTCCGCGCCGCCGCTGCCGAGTCCGCGGAGGCAGGGCTCTGCGGCCCCCGGCTCCGTCCCCTGCTCGACGACGCCTTCCGCGTGGCCAAGCGCGTGCGGCCGATCACCGAGGGGCGCATCGGGCGCGCCTCGCTGGCTGACGTGGTGGTGTCGCAGCTGCAGGCACGGCTCGCCGAGCATCCCGGGCGCGTGGCGCTGGTGGGCGTCTCGCCGATGACCGAGCGCTGCGCGGTGGTGCTCTCCGAGCTCGGCGTGCCGCTGCTGATCGTGAACCGCACGGCCGAACGGGCCACCGAACTGGCGGCGCAGGTCGGCGCGGAGTGGGTCTCGTTGCTGGACTTCATCGAAAACCCGCCGGCCCTGACGGCGCTCGTCACCGCCACGGGCGCCACGGACGCGCTCTTCAGCGTGGCGACGCTCACGCGAATCTCGCGGGCGGCCGGCGCGCCGCCGCCGTTGGTGATTGACCTGGCCCTGCCGCCGAACATCCCTGCCGAGGACGCCGCGGCTGCGGGGATACCTCGCATTGGGATGGATGCCATCACCGCCGCTGCCGAGCTCGAGCGCAGCGAAG
>JANJUF010000126.1 GCA_024710705.1 Gemmatimonadaceae bacterium
GCCGTGCACGTGCTCCGCGCGCAGGGGCACGACGTCACCATCCTACATCTATTGGACCCCGCCGAACGATCGTTCGCGATGCCGGTGGGCGAGGCGCTGTTCGTGGATCCCGAGCAGGGCGACTCGCTTGCGGCCACGCCCGCCGAGGTGCGTGAGGCCTACGCCGAGACGGTGACCGAGGCGATGGACGAATGGCGCTCGCGGTTCGCGGCCTCGGGCGCGTTCTACGAGCCGATCCTCACCGACCAGCCCTTCGGCGTGCCGCTGCGGCGCGCCTTCGCCAAGCGCCAGCGGTTGCCGTGAGCTTTCTCGCGCCCTGGGCGCTGCTCCTTGCCGCCGCGGCAGCGGTCCCGCTGTTGCTGCATCTCCTGCGGCGCCGCACCGGCACGCGCGTGGACTTTCCCGCCGTGCGCTACTTGCTGCGTGCCGAGAAGGAGCACGCCCGCGAGGTGCGGATGCGCAACCTGCTCCTCATGTTGCTGCGCGTCGGCATCGTGCTCGCCGTGGCGCTCGCGCTCGCGCGTCCGCTGGGACCGCTCCCCGGATTTGGCCACGCGCCGGCCGCGGTGGTCCTCGTGCTCGACAACTCGCTGTCGTCCGGCGCCGCCGGGAGCGGTGGGCTGATGCTCACGCGCCTGGCCGCCGCGGCCCGCGCGGTGCTCGATGCCTCGTCGCGCGCGGACGCGCTCACCTTGGTGACGATGGATGGCGAGGCCACCGCCGGCGACGCCGATGCGTTGCGCGCGATGCTCGGCGACCTGCGCCCGCTGGCCGGAGCCGGCGACGCCGCGGCCGCACTGCGGCGTGCCCACGCGATCCTCGCGGCCAGCCCGCTCCCCGAACGACGCCTCGTCATCGTCACCGACGGACAGGCATCCACCTGGCGTCCGCTTGCGCAGGATTCGCTCGCGGCCGCGGCGTATCCGGTGATCGTCCATCGCCCGGATGCCGTGGTGCCAGCCAACCGCGGTGTGCTCGCGGTGAGCGTGGAGCCGGCGCACTGGAGCCCACGCGGCCTGGTGCGTGCCACGATCAGCGGCGATTCGGCGTCGTGGCGTGTGGTGCTCGACGGGCGATCGGTCGCGCGCGGCAGTGTCGCCGGCGCATCGCCCCTCGTCGCACGACTGCAGCCGACCACGCGGGGATGGCTCGCCGGCGCCGTGGAGTTGGAGCCCGACGAGTTGCGCGGCGATGACGTGCGCCACTTCGCGGTGCACGTGGGTGAGGCACCGGCGGTGAACGCGGATGCCGCCAGCGGGGCCTTCCTGCGCGGGGCGGTGGATGCGCTGGTGGATGCCGGTCGGGCACGGCGAGGCACGGAGGTCTTCGTGGGTAGCGCCGAGCGCGCACAGACTCCAGGACTCCTGTTCGCGCCGAGCGATCCCCTCAAGGTGGCGGATGCCAACCGCGCACTGGAGCGCGCCGGCATCCCCTGGCGCTTCGGCGCGAGGCGTAGCGGACCCGCGCCACTCCGCGGGCCATTGCTCGAGGGGGCGACGGTCTCCACCTGGTACGCGCTCGACGCGCTGGGGTCGGGCCCGACGGGCGATACGCTGGCCCGCGTCAGTGGCGCACCCTGGGCGGTGGCCGGCGACGGCTACGTGCTGGTGGCGTCGCCGGCCGATGCCGCGGCCACCGATCTCCCAGTGCGAGCGAGTTTCCTCCCGTGGCTCGACGGCTTGCTCGCCGAGCGACTGTCCCGCGCCGGAGGTCGGGCGCTTGAGGTCGCGCCGGGGGGCGCCGTCACCGTGCCCACGGGCGCGACGTCCCTGGAGTTTCCGGACAGTGCGCTGCGCGACGTGCGCGCCGGCACCTCGATGCGCGCGCCCGCCACGCTCGGCGTGCACTTCTGGCGTCGGGGACCGGAGCGAATCGGCGCCGTGGTCGTGAATGCCGAACCCGCAGAGTCGGATCTCCAGGTGCTACCGGCGGATTCGCTGGCGCAGTTGCTCGGCGCGCCACGCGTGCACGCCGAGCCAGCCTCCTTCGCCCGGGCGGCGCTCAGCGCCGGCACTCGCCGCGCCCTCGATACGCCGTTGCTCGTGCTTGCGCTCATCCTGCTGGCCGTCGAATCACTCGTGGCGCGCCGCGGACGAGCCGCCCGTCCGGAATCCTGATGTCGCTTCCCATACTCGTCGAACGCCTCACGGCGCTC
Source organism: Gemmatimonadaceae bacterium (assembly GCA_024710705.1). Taxonomy (GTDB): domain Bacteria; phylum Gemmatimonadota; class Gemmatimonadetes; order Gemmatimonadales; family Gemmatimonadaceae; genus Pseudogemmatithrix. Next base: position 2,156 of record JANJUF010000126.1, read on the forward strand.
CAAGCATTCACCCGCCTCGCGGCGACCCTGCCCACGATCAGCGGCACGCAGGCCGTTGGCGGGCTCGCCGGCTCGGCCGACGCGGTGCTCGTCGCGGCGCTGGCCGAGCGCGAGCCGAACCGGCTGTTCGTTGTCGTCGCGGACCAGCTCCCGGAAGCGGAACGCTGGCATGCGGACCTGCAGTCTGTGCATGGCGCCGAGGGCGTGGCCCTCTACCCGCCGCGCGAAGGCTTCGGCGAAGTGGAACCGCACGCCGAGGTGGCGGGCGAACGGGTGGAGACGCTCGAGGCCCTCGCCCGCGGCGCGGTGCGCGTGCTGGTGACCACCGCGCGCGCCGTGCAGGAACGCACGCGCCTGCCGCGCGCGCTCGCCGAGGCGCGGCTGGAGCTGAAGCGCGGCGATGTCTGGCGGCTCGAGGAGCTGATGGGGCACCTCGAGGGCGTGGGCTTCGAGCGCGTGCCCTTGGTGGAGGACGTGGCCCAGTATTCCGTGCGCGGCGGCATCCTCGATGTGTACGGATTCGGCATGCGCGAGCCGGTGCGCCTCGAGTTCTGGGGCGACGAACTGGTGGAACTGCGCGCCTTCGACGTTGCCAGCCAGCGCGCCACCGGCCCGGTGGAGCAGGTGGTGATCCTTCCCGTGGAAGTACAGGGGGAGGAGGCCGAGGTGAAGTACGCGCGCGCTGCCCTGGCCGAGTTGTGGCCACCGGGCTCGCTGGTGGTGCTGCCGCGCGGCACGCAGCTGCGGCCGGAGTTCGACCGCACCTGGAGCGAGGCCCAGCATCACCTCGAACTGGCTCGTCGCCGCGGTGAGGACGTGGCGCCGCGCGAGGAACTGTTGCAGGCGCCGCCCACCGCCGAGGGCAACCTGCGTGCCTTCCCCTCGCTCGAGATCATCGCCGCCAGCGAGCACGACCCGCGCGCGGTGGTGTTCCCGCTGCGCGCGCCGGAGCCGGTGGAGCGCGACATGGCCAAGCTCGGCGCCATGGTCCGCGATGGGACCCCCACGCTGATCCTCTGTGACAACTCGGGGCAGGCCGAGCGCCTGGAAGAACTGCTCGAAGGCGCGCGCGGCGGCGGCGAGACCCGTGACCGGCTCACGCTCGCCATCGGCGTGCTGGCGGGTGGCTTCACGCTGCCGCCCACGGGTCCGCAGGGCCTGCGCGTCCTCACCGACCACGAGATCTTCCGCCGCGATCGCCGCATCCGCCGTGCGCGGCGGTACGCCACCGGCGCCGCGCTCGAGCACGTCACGGCGCTCAAGTCGGGCGATTTCGTCGTGCACCTCGAACACGGCGTGGGCATCTACCGCGGCATGACGACGGTCTTCCACGGCGAGACGACGATCGAGGTCGCGGTCATCGAGTACGAAGGCGGCGACCGGCTCAATGTGCCGCTGTACCGGCTGGACCAGATCGAGAAGTACCGCGCCGCCGGCGAGCAGGACGACGACGCGCCGCCGCCCAAGCTCCACAAGCTCGGCGGCAAGCGTTGGGCCGCCCAGCGCGACCGCACGCGCTCAGCGCTGCGCGAAATGACGGCCGAGCTGCTTGACCTCTATGCGCGTCGGACCATCGCCAGTCGTGCACCGCACCACCCCGACGGCGCCTGGCAGAAGCAACTCGAGAGTTCGTTCCTCTTCGAGGACACGCCCGACCAACGCACCGCCACCGAGCAGGTGAAGAAGGATATGGAAGGCCCGCGCCCCATGGACCGCGTGCTCGTGGGCGACGTGGGCTACGGCAAGACGGAGATCGCCGTGCGCGCGGCGTTCAAGGCGGTGCAGAGCGGGCGGCAGGTGGCGGTGCTGGTGCCCACCACCGTGCTCGCGGAGCAGCACGCCCGTACCTTCGGCGACCGCTTCGCCGATTTTCCCGTGCGCATCGCGGTGATGAGCCGCTTCCAGACGGTGAAGCAGCAGAACGAGGCGCTGAAGGAACTGGCCGAAGGCAAGGTGGACGTGGTGATCGGCACGCACCGCCTGCTGAGCGCCGATGTCGTGTTCAAATCGCTGGGGTTGATCCTCGTGGACGAGGAGCATCGCTTCGGCGTGAAGCACAAGGAACGCCTCAAGCAGCTCAAGCTCGAGACCGACGTGCTCACGCTTACCGCCACGCCGATCCCGCGCACGCTGCATCAGTCGTTGGCCGGCCTGCGCGACCTCACGCTGATGCAGACCCCGCCGCGCGACCGCTCGCCGGTGCTCACCTTCATTGAACCCTGGGACGACGGGCTCATTGACGAAGGCATCTCGCGAGAACTCGATCGCGGCGGCCAGGTGTTCTTCGTGCACAACCGCATCGAGACGATCCTCGCCGTGGCCGACCACGTGCAGCGGGTGGTGCCGCGGGCCCGCGTCGGCGTGGGCCACGGCCAGATGAGGGAGCGCGAGCTGGAAGCTGTGATGCGCCAGTTCGTGGCCGGGGAGATCGACGTGCTGGTCTCCACGCTGATCGTGGAGAGCGGCCTTGACGTCCCCAATGCCAACACGATGTTCGTGGATCGCGCCGACCGGCTCGGGCTCGCCCAGCTCTACCAGCTCCGCGGCCGTGTGGGGCGCTCGCATCGCCGCGCCTACTGCTACCTGATGGTGCCCGACCACGTGGACGAGGACGCCGAACGCCGCCTGCGCGTGCTCGAGCACCACACGGAGCTCGGCGCCGGCTACCGCGTGGCCCTCAAGGACATGGAATTGCGCGGGGCCGGGAATCTCCTGGGCCCCGAGCAATCGGGCTTCGTGCACGCCGTGGGATTCGACCTCTACCTGCGCATGCTGGACGAAACGGTGGCGCGGATGAAGCGCGGCGACGACGCCCCGCCGCCTCCGCCAGCCGATGTCACGCTCGACCAGCCGCACTACCTCCCGGACGACTACATCGAGTCGCAGGCGGTGAAGCTCGATCTCTACCGCCGCCTCGGCGCCGCCCGCGGTCCCGAGGACGTGGACGCCCTCAAGGCCGAGATCCGGGACCGATTCGGTCCACTCCCGGCCCCCGCCGACGCCTACCTCACCGTGGCCAAGCTCCGACTGCTCGGCGCACCCCTTGGCGTGGAGGGGATGCTGGTGCGTGGCGAGGAGGCCCGCATTAACTTCCGGGCTGATGCCGTCCCGCGTCTGAAGCCGCTCGCGGCCGCCTTCCGGGACGTGCAGTTCCAAGTGGACGTACGCCGGGTGCAGCCGCTCTCGCTGAAGCTCACGCGACTGGGCGGCTCATCCTTGCTGGACGGGATCGTCCGGGCGTTGCGGACCATCGTGCCCGATCCGGCGTAATAGCATTCCTCCCCCTCTCGATACCATGAACCGCCTTCGACTCTCTCTGCTCGCGTTCGTGCTCGTGGCCGCCTCGGCTTGCGGTGCCTTCAAGGACGCGCTGACCGGTCACTCCGATCTCGTGGCCCGCGTTGGCTCGCAGGAGCTGCTGGTCCCGGACCTCGCCCAGATGCTGGTCGATTCCCGTGCGCCCCTGCGCCCGGACATCGCCCGCTCCATCACCCAGCTCTGGGTGAACTACCAGTTGGTGGGCGTCGCCGCCGCGCGCGGCGACACTCTCGGGACCGACGAGCAGGCCGATCAAGGCATGTGGTCGGCCATGGACCAGATGCGGCTCCAGCGCTACTTCGAGGTGTTCGCGGCCGGACAGCCGGCCCCGGACTCCACGAAGTTCGAGGAGGCCTACAATAACGGAGAACTCCTCGGCGCCGCGCATATCCTCCTTGCCAAGCAGCCCGAGGGTCTGGGGCTCGCGAACGATTCGATCAAGCGGGAGGCGGAGCAGATTGCCCGTACGGTGACGGCGGCGACCTTCGCGCGCGTCGCGCGCCAGCGTTCGCAGGATCCGGGCTCGGCCGAGCGGGGTGGCGATTACGGCGTCTTCCCGCGTGGCCAGATGGTTCCTGAATTCGACGCCGGGATCCTCTCGGTGCCGCCGGGCGGCATAACAGGCGTGGTGGAGACGCAGTACGGCTACCACATCATCCGGCGCTCGACCTGGCCGGAAGTGCGCGAGCAGTTCGCCGCTGCGTACACCAGCCTCGCGGCCCAGCGGGCCGAAAGCACCTTCTTCGCGCAGGTGGATGAGGGCGCCAACATCGAGGTCAAGCGCAATGCGCCGAAGTTGGTGAAGGCCATCGCCGAGGACGTGGATGCGTATCGCGATGACCGTACGGTGGTCGCGACTTCGCGGAAGGGAAACCTGACGGCCGGGCGCTTGGCGGCTTGGATGGGCGCCTTCCCGCCGCAGTCGCAGGTGCGCGCTCAGGTGATGCAGGCCGCCGACTCGCTGATGCCGCTCTTCGTGACGAACATCATGCGCAACGAGCTGCTGTTGAAGGCGGCGGATTCGGCCGGCGTGCAGCTCGACTCGGCCGAGGTGCGCGAGATGCGGGCGGCGTTCCGGGGCGGCGTGGCCAGCGTGATGGCCGCGCTCCAGCTCACGCCGCAGGCGCTCGCCGACTCAGCGGTGGATGTTGAGGGGCGCGAGGCGCTCGCCGCGCAGCGGGTGGAGGCCTACCTTCGCGCGCTGCTCGGGAACCAGGCCGAGTTCGTGGAGGTGCCGGAGCAGATCGCGCTGGTGCTCCGCGACCGATACGAAACGCGCGTCATCCCGGCCGCGCTGGACCGTGCGCTGGCGGAGGCCACGCGGCTCCGCGCGGCGGCCGATTCGGCGGCGGCGGCGTCGGCACCGCCCTCCACGGTGCCGATGCCGGCGCCGAACGCACCGGCACCCCGCTGACCTCGATGCGCTCCCTCCTGCACCTCGCCCTGCTGGTCCCGCTCGCCCTTCCGTTGGGCGCGCAGGAGCCGGCGCCGCTCCGTTCCATTGAAGTGGATCGCGTGGTGGCGGTCGTGGCCCGCCGGCCGATCCTGATGAGCGAGGTGCTCGAACGGCTGAACATGGCGCGGGCGCGTGGCATGCAGGTGCCGCGCGACTCCGCCGGGCAGATCGCGCTGGCGCGCGAACTGCTGGAAGACTTGGTGGACGAGCAGATCCTGGTGACGGTCGCCGAGGAGTTCGCGCTCACGGTGCCGGAGACGGAAGTGGCGCCGCAGGTGGACCAGAGCATCACCGGCATCCGCGCCAACTTTCCCACCGAGGCGGAGTTCCGCGCGGCGCTGGCTCGCGAGGGGTTCGGCACGCCCGAGGAGTATCGCAAGCGTTCCATCGAACAAGCCACGCGTGATGCGCTACAGAAGAAGGCACTCGATACGCTTCGCGCCCTTGGTCGCCTCGCGCCGGTGAACGTGACCGAACGCGAGGTGGCCGAGGCTTTCGAGCGATTGAAGCAGCAGTTGGGCCGACGTCCCGAAATGGTGTCGTTCCGGCAGGTCGTGATTGCGCCGCGTCCGCGCGCGGAAAGTCGGATGGCCGCCATGCGGCGCGCCGATTCCGTGCGGGTGGCCCTCGAGAACGGCGCCGACTTCGACTCCACCGCCCGGGTGATGTCGCAAGACCCCGGGAGCGCGGTGCAGGGCGGCGACCTCGGCTGGAACCGGCGCGGCCGGATGGTCGCCGAGTTCGACCAGGCCATGTTCTCCCTGATTCCGGGCCGCATCAGCCCGTTGATCGAGACCGTGTACGGCTTCCACATCATCCGGGTGGATCGCGTGCGGGCCGGCGAGGTGCGCGCCCGGCACATCCTCATCAAGCCCACGCTCGATGAAGATGACGCCGAACGCGCGCGGCAGCGCGCCGATTCGGCGCTGCAGCAGTGGCGCGCCGGCGTCCCCTTCGACACCGTCATCGCGCGCTTCCACGACCGCGACGAGGAGAAGAGCATCCCCGAAGGCGTCCCCATCGACTCGCTGCCGGTGGAGTATCGCATCGCACTGCGCGGCAAGCCCGACGGCGCCTTCACCGACGTCTTCACCCTGCCCGATCCCAGCACCGGCCTGCGCAAGTACATCGTGGCGAACGTGATGAGCGCCAAGCCGGCGGGGGAGTGGTCGCTGGAGGAGTTCCAGGAGCGCGTGCGGCGGCAGCTGCGCGAGGAGAAGTCCATGCGGCGCACGCTCGACATCCTGCGCCGCGAGTACTACGTCTCGCTGCGATTGTGACGCTCCCGACCCTGGCACTGACCCTCGGCGATCCGCGGGGCATCGGACCGGAGATTGTGCGAACGGCGCTCGCGACCCCCGAGGTCGCGGGCGCCGCGCGCATCGTGGTGGTCGGGCCGCGCGGTACGGTGGTGCCGGTGGATGAGGAGATCGGCGAGTGGGATGGCTCCACCGGGCCCCGCTCGAACGCGGACGCTGCCGCCGCCGGTGCGCTCGCGGCCCGCGCCATCGAACACGCCGTGGCCCTCGCGCGGTCCGGTGCGGTGCAGGGCCTCGTCACCGCGCCGATTGACAAGGCCGCCGTGGCGGCGGCCGGGTACGCCGACCCTGGCCATACCGAGATGCTCGGGCGCCTCACTGGTGCGCCCACGGCGATGATGCTGGCCTCGCCGCGGCTGCGGGTGGTACTGGCCACCACCCACATCGCCCTGCGTGAGGTGCCCTCGGCCGTCACGGTGGAGGCCATCGTCCGCGCGGCCCAGCTTACGCATCGCGGCCTGCGAGACTGGTTCGGCATCGCCGAGCCGCGGATCGCGTTATGCGCGCTGAACCCACACGGCGGCGACGGCGGGCGCTTCGGCGACGAGGATTCTCGGGTGCTCGCCCCAGCGGCCCGGGCCGCCGGCATCGCTGGACCCTTCCCCGCCGATACCGTCTTCGTGCGCGCCATCCGCGGGGAGTTCGACGCGGTCATCGCGCCCTATCACGATGTGGGGATGACGGCCATCAAGGTGGCGAGCTTCGGCGAGGGCGTGAACGTGACCCTCGGCCTGCCGTTCCCCCGGACCTCGCCCGACCACGGCACGGCCATGGATATCGCGGGGCAGGGGCGAGCGGATGCGGGCTCGATGGTACAGGCCATCGTCGAGTGCGCACGCATCGCGGCCCGGCTCGCGCACTGAGGGCCGCGGAACTGGCCGTGGCGATGCCGCGGGGCGAGATTTCCGTTGGGAGGAGGGTGGTGTGACGACGCGCGAGCCAGAACAGGACCCCTACGACGACTGCCAGATCCGCCGGCCCGGCGGCGCTGCGCCCGCGGCATCGGGAGCGCAGGCCCACGAGCACGCGCACGCCGAGCCGCATTCGCATGCGCACGATCACGTGGTCGGCACGCGCCGGCTGGCCTTGGCGCTCGGCGTCACGTCGTTGTTCCTCGTCGCCGAAGTCGTCGGTGGGATTCTGTCGAATTCCATGGCGCTGCTCGCCGACGCTGGCCATATGCTCACTGATGTGGGAGCGCTGGCCCTCTCGTTGTTCGTGGCCTGGTTCAGCCGGCAGCCGGCAACGCCACGCAAGACCTACGGCTACCTCCGCTGGGAGATCCTGGCGGCGCTGATAAACGGCGCCGCGCTGCTGGTGCTGTCGGGCTGGATCCTGTTCGAGGCCGTGGAACGGATTCGTGCGCCAGAGCCAGTCGCCGGCGGACTCATGCTCGGCGTGGCCATCGCCGGACTCGCGGCCAATGCCCTGAGCGCCTGGCTCCTGCACGGCAGGCACGGCCACAGTCTCAACATGCGCGGCGCCTACCTGCACGTGCTCAGCGACCTGCTGGGTTCGGTGGCGGTCATCATCGCAGCCATCGCCGTCAAGGTTGGCGGGTGGCTCCTGGCCGACCCCATCGCCTCGGTCGCCGTAACGCTACTGATCGTCCGCGGGGCTTGGCGCTTGGTGCACGAGGCGGTGGACGTGCTGCTTGAGTCCACCCCGGCGCACATTGACGCCGAGTCGCTGCGCGAGGCCATGGCCGGCGTGCGGGGCGTGAGCGCCGTGCACGACCTGCACGTCTGGACGCTGACGTCCGGCGTGGTGGCGATGAGCGCCCACGCCATCGCCCCCACCATCGGCGAACATCCGCGCGTCCTTGCCGACCTGCACGAGGCGGTGGGTCGCTTCGGCATCCGCCACACCACCATCCAGCTCGAAGGCGAGCCGCTCGCCGCCTGCTGCGGCGACCTCGCAGACTCATCCCTCACCCCGGCGACCTCCTGATGGCACAGCTCGACCGTCTTCTCTCGGTGATGATCTCCAACCGCGCTGACGAACTCATTCTCACCGAGGACCAGGCGGCGGTGCTGATGGTGGAGTCACAGGAGCGCCCGGTGACGAAGGCACTCTCGGCGGCGCAGATTGTCGCCCTGCTGAAGGAGATCGCGCCCGCGCCCACGCTGCCGGCGCTCGAGGCCAAACAGCCCACGAAGTTCCAGTACATGAGCGAGGACTCCGTCTTCGTGGTGCGGGCCATGCTGCAGGGCGACAAGCTCGCGGTGCGCATCCAGGTGGACGCCGACGCCGAGTTCAAGCGCTCCACGGGGACGTTCTCGCGGATCGTGGTGGGGGATGAGGGGCCGTCGGCACCGTCCTCCGTGCCGAACGTGAAGGAGGCGGCGACCGATCCGGCGCAGGCCAAGGAAGCGATGGAGAAGCTGCTGCGCATGCTCGTGGAGCAGGGCGGCTCCGACCTGCACATGCGGGTCAGCGAACCGCCGATCCTCCGCAAGAGTGGCGAGATGCTCCGCGTGGAGGGTCAGCCCAAACTGGATCCCGCCACCATGGAGTCGCTGCTGTTCTCCATCATGCCGGAGCGCAACCGCAAGGAGTTCGACGAGACCAACGACTCGGACTTCGCCTACGAGATCACCGGGATTGCCCGCTTCCGCGCCAACGTCTTGCGCGACCGCAAGGGCGTGGCGGCGGTGTTCCGTGTCATCCCCAACACGATCATCACGGTGGACCAGCTCGGCGTCTCCCAGGAGGTGCAGAACCTCTGCTACCTCACCAAGGGGCTGGTGCTCGTGACCGGGCCCACGGGCTCGGGCAAGTCCACCACGCTGTCGGGGCTCATTGACCTCGTGAACCGTTCGCGCTCGGACCACGTGATCACGATCGAGGACCCGATCGAGTTCGTGCACGAGAACAAGAACTGCATCATGACCCAGCGGCAGGTGGGCGTGCACACGGGCTCGTTCAAGAGCGCGCTGCGGGCCGCGCTGCGCGAGGACCCCGACATCATCCTGGTGGGCGAGCTGCGCGACCTGGAGACGGTGGCCATCGCGATCGAGACGGCCGAGACGGGACACTTGGTGTTCGGCACGCTGCACACGACCACGGCGGCCAGCACGATCGACCGATTGATTGACCAGTTCCCGGCAGACCGTCAGGAGCAGGTGCGGACCATGCTCTCCGAGTCGCTCAAGGGCGTGATCTCGCAGGTGCTGTGCAAGAAGATCGGCGGCGGGCGCGTGGCGGCCCGGGAGATCCTGCTGGTGACGCCGGCGATCTCCAACCTCATCCGCGAAGGGAAGACCTTCCAGATTCCGTCGATGATGCAGACGTCGAAGCGGCTGGGCATGGTGACCATGAACGACACGCTGATGGACCTGGTGGAGAAGAAGCTGGTGGAGCCGAAGGAGGCGTATATGAAGTCGGTGGACAAGGCGTCCTTCGTGAACTCGCTGAAGGCCAAGGGGTTCGATACGGGCTTCATCGAGGCTGACCCGCTGACGGCGCCGGCGGGGAGTGGCGGAGGCACCGGGGGTGGCACGCCGGCCGGGGGTGTTGCAAAGCGTAAATAGGGCTCGCCCTGCTATATTTCTGGGCTATGCAAATCCGCAACATCGCCATCATCGCGCACGTGGACCACGGGAAGACGACCCTCGTGGACCAGATGCTCCGCCAAGCCGGGGCCTTCCGCGCCAATCAGGTCGTCGCCGAACGCGTGATGGACTCCAACCCGCTCGAAAAGGAGCGGGGCATCACCATCCTGGCCAAGAACACCTCGGTGCACTGGGGTGACACCAAGCTCAACATCGTCGACACGCCTGGGCACGCCGACTTCGGCGGCGAGGTGGAGCGCATCCTGCGCATGGTGGACGGCGTGCTCCTCGTGGTGGACGCCTTCGACGGCCCCATGCCGCAGACGCGCTTCGTGCTCCGCAAGGCGCTGGCACTCGGCCGCACGGTCATCATCTGCATCAACAAGATCGACCGGCCCGGCGCCGACCCGATGCGCGTGCACGAGGAAGTGCTCGACCTGCTGATCGAACTTGAGGCCAACGAGGCGCAGCTCGACGCGCCGGTGGTGTACGCCTCGGGCCGCGACGGCACCTCGACGATGTCCATGGACGAGCCGGCCACGACCCTCACGCCGCTCTTCGAGACCATCGTGAAGCACGTGCCGCCGCCGCCCAGCGACGCGGCCGCGCCCTTCCAGATGCTGGTCTCGACGATTGACTACTCCAACTACCTCGGCCGGCTGGCCATCGGGCGCATTGACCGCGGGACTGTCCGCGTCGGCGACAGTGTCGCGTTGCTGCCCGTGGATCACGCGGCAAAGGGCGCCATCGGCCGCGTAACGAAACTGTTTGGATTCGAGGGCCTCGAGCGCATCGAGGTGCAGGAAGCGCGGGCCGGCGAGATCGTCTCGCTGGCCGGCTTCGAGCACGTGGAGATCGGGCTCACCCTCACCGATCCGGAGCACCAGGAGCGGCTGGAGGGCATCGCCGTGGAGGAGCCCACCATCTCGGTGGACTTCCTGGTGAACAACTCCCCCTTCGCCGGTCAGGACGGGAAGTACGTCACGTCACGGCAGATCAAAGAGCGGCTCGAACGGGAGCTCGAGCGCAATGTGGCCTTGCGGGTGGAGGAGACGGATTCCACCGACACGTGGACCGTGTCCGGACGCGGCGAACTGCATCTCTCCATTCTCATGGAGACCATGCGCCGCGAGGGCTTCGAGTTCCAGGTCTCGCGCCCGCGCGTGATCACGCACATCGGGGAGAAAGGCGAGCGGCTCGAGCCCTACGAAGAGCTGGCGATTGACGTCCCCGAGGAGTACATGGGCATCGTCATCGAGAAGCTCGGCCCCCGCAAGGCGCAGATGATCGAGATGAAGAACCCGGGGCAGGGCTTGGTCCGCATCGTGTACAGGATCCCGGCCCGCGGCCTCTTCGGGTACCGCTCCGAGTTCCTCACCGACACCCGAGGCACCGGCCTCATGCACCACCGCTTCCTCGAGTACGGGCCCTGGGCGGGCGCGCTGCAGGGACGCCTCCGCGGCGTGCTGGTGTCCATGGAGCAGGGGACCATCATCGCCTTCGCGCTGGGAAACCTGCAGGACCGCTCGACCTTGTTCGTCAAGCCGGGCGACGAGGTCTATGAGGGGATGGTCGTCGGCGAGAACTCCCGGCCGGGCGACATGGACGTGAACCCGACCAAGGAAAAGAAGCTCACGAACATGCGCTCCAAGAGCGCCGACGATGCCATCCAGCTGGAGCCCCCGCGCCTGTTGACGTTGGAAGGGGCACTGGAGTATATCGAGGACGACGAACTGATCGAGGTGACCCCGTCCTCGATCCGGTTGCGCAAGCGGCAGCTCAAGGTGAGCGACCGCAAGAGGATCAATCGTGATGCCAAGCGGGAACGCGACGCCTCGTAAGGCGCTGCGGGCAGACCAACCCTACTGAGGATTCCGGACGATGCGGGGCAGCGCAGTGGCGCCGTGGAAGGTGGCGGCGGAGGATGAGGAAGAGTTCCAACCGTTCGACGCCGACCTCGACGAAGACGACGAGTTCGACGACGAGGACCTCGATGACGACGAGGACGACCTCGACGACGACGAGGATGACGACGACCTCGATGACGACGAGGACGACGACCTCATTGACCTCGACGACGAGTACGACGATCCCGACGAGGAAGAGAAGCCCCATCCCGGGCGCTTCGACGACTGAGGCTAGAGGGCCCGCTCCAGCCGCTCGATGACGGTGCGCAGGATCTGCACCCGCGCAAACCGCTTGTCGTTGCCCGCCACCACTGTCCACGGTGCCTCGGCGGGGCTGCAGCGGGCCAGCATCTCCTCCACGGCCTCGCGGTAGGCCGGCATCTTCTTGCGGTTGCGCCAGTCCTCGTCCGTGATCTTGTGCTGCTTCCAAGCCACGCGCTGGCGCTCCTTGAACCGCTTGAGCTGCTCGGCCGGGCTGACGTGGATCCAGAACTTGGCCAGCGCCATCCCGTGGTCGGTGAGCTGGCGCTCGAAGGCGTTGATTTCGCCGTAGGCGCGATCCCAGTCGGCCACCGGGGCGAAGCCTTCCACCCGCTCTACCAGCACGCGGCCGTACCACGAGCGATCGAAGATCGTGATGCGGCCGTCGCGCGGGACGTGGCGCCAGAAGCGCCACAGGTAGTGCTGGGCGCGTTCCTCCTCGGTGGGGGCGGCGATGCCGACCACGCGGTAGAGCCGCGGGTCCATGGCCTGGGTGACGCGTCGGATCGCGCTGCCCTTGCCGGCGGCATCCCACCCCTCGAAGAGCAGCACCGTGGCGCGGTGGGCGTCGCGCGCCGCCCAGGCGAGGCGGCTCAGGCGTTCCTGGAGGCGCGGCATCTCGCGCTCGTAGGCGGCCACCGTGAGGCGCTGCGAGAGGTCCACGGCATCGAGCAGGGAGGCGCCGGGGGCGTAGGCGCGCGCCGGCGACGGGGCCGGCGCGGGCTTCTTCGAGCGCGTCCGTTTGGCCTTGGCCTCCGCGGCCGAAGACTCCACCGCCGATTCCAGTGCCGCGCGCACGAGCTTGCCGCAGGTCACTTCACGGTGGCGGCGATCGGTGGCGTCGACCACGTGCCACGGCGCGGCGGGATGGTTCGTCTGTTCCAGCGCGCGCTCCGAGACCTCGCGGAAGCGATCGTAGGCCTTGAAGTGCGCGCGGTCGTTGGGGCCGAGCCGTCCGGCCTTGGCGAGCTCTTTGAGACGCCGCCCCTGCGCGTCCTTGGTGAGGTGCAGCCACAGCTTCACCACCTGCACGCCCCCGGCGGCCAACATCCGCTCGAATTCCACGATGCGGTCGAGTTCCGGGACGAACTCCCGCTTGCGGCGGGCCTTGGTGACGCGGTCGATGATCGGGCGCGTGTACCAGGACCCGAAGAAGATCCCGACCTTTCCGGCCCCCGGCATGGCCTTCCAGAAGCGCCAGAAGTGTGGGCGCTCCTCTTCCTCGTCGGAGTGGTCCCAGAAGGCCTGCGTGGCCACGGCGCGTGGGTCGAGCCACTCGTTGAAGCGGTGCACCAGCTCGCCCTTGCCGGCACCGTCGCTGCCGGAGACGATGACCAGTACCTGCCGCGGCGAACGGGCCAGGGCGAAGTGCGCCTTCAGGAGCGCCGGGCGGAGGTGCCGAAGCGTCGTTTCGTAGGCGCGGTCGGAGAGGGTGAGGCCCTGTTCGGCGGAATCCAGCATGGCGGGGGTCACTCGGCGGGGTCAGAGATTGGTTGGCCGAGTGTGCAGGCCGCGCCGCGGCCCCGCAAGTCGGGGCGAATACCTGCGCGTTCCGGTTGACCCTGCGTGCCGGGTCCGCTTTATTTCAAGGCTCGCCGGGCCTGTAGCTCAGGTGGTTAGAGCGCACGCCTGATAAGCGTGAGGTCGGAGGTTCAACTCCTCCCAG
>JANJUF010000103.1 GCA_024710705.1 Gemmatimonadaceae bacterium
GCGCGAGCCCGGCCGGCGACAAGAGTTCGCAGAAGAAGGCCGCCGAGCAGCGCGAGGCGAAGGGCGCCAAGAAGGTGATCACCAAGGCGACGTCGCCGTTCCTGCGCGGCCGCAAGATCGAGCCGCGGAAGATCGACGGCACGGAGTCGGTGGTGCAGCTCGTCGAGCAGTGCTTCCAGAGCTACAACTCCGGCCGCCTGCGCGAGGCCTGCCAGCTCTTCACCGAGAAGATGCTGAACCCCAAGTGCACGGTGGGGCTCACGCTCACGGGCGCGCTGACGCCGGCGGGGCTCGGGATGTCGAGCATCATCCCGTTGATCGAGGCGGGCTTCGTGGACTGGATCATCTCCACGGGCGCGAATCTCTATCACGACACGCACTTCGGGCTTGGCCTCTCGATGCACCGTGGAAGTCCGACGGCGTCGGACACCGTGTTGCGCGAAGAGGGTGTGGTACGCATCTATGATGTGTTCTTCGACTACGACGTGTTGCTGAGCACCGACGCCTTCTTCCGGAAGATCATCCGCGCGCCGGAGTTCCAGCGCACGATGTCGTCGGCGGAATTCCATCACCTCTGCGGCAAGTACCTCGTGGAGCGCGAGAAGGCGCTCGGCATTCCGCAGAAGTCGCTGCTTGCGGCGGCGTATCGCTGCGGTGTGCCGATCTACACCTCGTCGCCCGGGGATTCGTCCATCGGGATGAACATCGCGGCGCTGGCGCTCGAGGGCGGGACCTGCGTGCTCGATCCCAACAAGGACGTGAACGAGACGGCGAGCATCGTGCTGCACGCGAAGCGCAATGGCGGGAAGAGCGGGATCTTCATCGCCGGCGGTGGTTCGCCGAAGAACTTCGCGCTGCAGACGGAGCCGCAGATCCAGGAAGTGCTCGGCATTGATGAAAAGGGGCACGACTTCTTCCTGCAGGTCACGGATGCGCGGCCGGATACGGGCGGGCTGTCGGGTGCGACGCCGGCGGAGGCGGTGAGCTGGGGGAAGATTGACCCGGATCGGTTGCCGGATGCGGTGGTGTGTTATCTGGACTCGACGATTGCGTTGCCGATCCTGACGAGTTACGCGCTGGCGAAGCGGAAGCCGCGGAAGCTCAAGCGGCTGTTCGACAAGCGGGCGGCGATGATGGAGACGCTGACGTCGGAGTTCAGGAAAGCGAACCACGGGTAGACGGAAGACGGAAGACGGAAGACGGAAGAGGGGCGGAGCCGAACTCGGCCCCGCCCCTCTCTTCCGTCATCCGTCTTCCGTCTCAAGCCTCACCGATACACCTCGCGCCTATTGCCAATCCGTACCACGGTCACGACCAGGAGCTGGTCCTCGATCTCGTACAGGATCCGATAGTCGCCCTGGCGAATGCGGTACTTGTCGTCACCGCTCAGTTTCTCGGCGCCTGTGGGCCGAGGGTCGTCCGCCAGCGCGCCGATGCGGCGCACAATTCGCTCCCGGTCCTTGGTCGGCACGCGCTCCAGTTCCTTCGCGGCCGACCGGGTGATCAGGATGCTATAGCTTGCCACGCTTCTTCAGATCGCGAACGACGGATTCAAAGGACACCCGGGGTTCCCCTGCCCGATCGCGGAACGCGGCGAGATCCTCGGCATCTTCGGCGAGGCTCAGTCGGACGGCCGCGTTCACCAAATCTGAAATGCTCGCCTCCGTCTCGGCGCTCTTGAGGCGGAGGGCACGGTGGAGGGGCGCTTCGAGGTAGATGGTGGCTCGGTTCTTCAGGGACATGCCCGGAAATTAACGTTTTGACGTTGTAACGCCAAGACTCCACTCCGGGAGTCGAGAGGGTAAGGGAATTCCTGTAATCCACATTGACTTACTCGGGATTGCCTCGTTAGGTTTTCCTCTCGCTCTCACTAGTTGAGAATTGTTCTCATATCGTGATAAGCCCATGACCCGCCTCGCACACCGACTCCCAACCCTCGCCGCGATCCTCCTCCTCACGGCCGCCTGCTCCACCGACGACGTCCTCGGAGTCGTCCCGAAACCGAGCGAAGGCAGCTTCACCGTGGACGCCGCCACCTCATGGAAGTTCGTGAACCTGGCCGACTCCTCTCAGGTGACGCCGAGCCCGGCGGCCTCCATCAGCGCGGACTGGGACATCGCCTTCTTCGCGACGAACGTGACGCTCAACGGCGGTGACGCCGGCCCCGGCGGGGTCAGCGCTGCCTGCATCTGCCAGAACGCCGCTGCCACCGGCGATCAAGTCCTGGCCATGACCGCGGAGAACCAGCTCCCGGCCTTCGAGGCCGTGACCAGCGTGCCCGCCGGACTCACGTTCCAGACGGACGTCCTCACGCCGGCCATCCGGGATTGGTTCACGGGCACCGCCGCCGCCGCGACCGCCGACACTGCCAAGACTTGGCTGGTGCGGCTGTCCGACAGTGCCTCCTTCGCCGCGGTCCGCGTGAAGTCCAACTCCGGCGCCACGGCCACCTCCGCTGGCATCGTCACGCTCGAGTGGCGCCTACAGGCCAGCGCTGGTGCGGCACTGGGTGCGCCGCAGACGCTGCAGGTGGATCTCACCACGCCTGGCACCAAGCGCGTGGACCTCAACAGCGGCGCGCTGACCACCGACGACTCCGCCTGGGATCTCCAGCTCGATGGCTTCGTCATCCGCGTGAACGGCGGCATCAGCGGCAGCGGCAAGGCCGGCGCCGCCACCACCGCGACGGCATTCGCCGATCTCACCACCGCCGTCACGTCCGCCACCGCCTACCGCAGCGACGTGTACGCCGGCGTCTTCGGGACGAACCGCTACTACCGCTACAACATCGCCGGCGACCACCGCATCTCCCCGACCTTCGACGTGTACCTCATTCGCCGCGGCGACGTCACGTACAAGCTCCAGGTGATCGGCTACTACAGCGATACCGGCGTGGCGCGCACGATCACGTTCCGCTGGGCGCAGCTCGACTGATGCGCGTCAGCGTGGCAATGCTGGGCCTGCTCGGTGCGCAGTTGGTCCTCGCGGGGACCGTCGCCGCGCAGGCCCGAGTCAGCGGCGTGGTGAGATCGAGTGCCGACGCGCGACCGATTGCCGGCGCCGAGGTTCGACTCGAAGGGCCTGACACATCAGTGGTGCGCACCGACGGCGACGGCGCGTGGACGCTGTCGGTTACAGCGGTGGGCCGGTATCAGCTGCGCGTGCGCGCGATGGGCTATCAGGCGGCTGCGATGCCGCTCGATCTGCCATCGGCTGCGGCGCAGCCCGTCGCCACGCCCCTCGTGCCGGCAGCGCTCTCGCTCGACCAACTCGTCGTGACGGCGGCGCGTCGCGCACAGCGACTCGGCGACGCAGTCACCACGGTGGAAGTCGTGAGCCGCGAGGATCTCGAGCGTACCGGCGCCTCCGACCTCGCGTCGGTGCTCACGGAGCACACCGGCATCGAACTGCAGGGTGGCCACCCTGCCGGCGCCGGCGTGATGCTGCAGGGCATCGGCAGCGAGCGTGTGCTGATCCTGCTCGACGGCCAGCCGCTGGCGGGCCGGATCTCCGGCAACTTCGACATCAGCCGAATTCCCGTGGCGATGGTGGAGCGCGTCGAAGTGGTGAAGGGCGCGCAGTCCACCCTCTATGGAAGCGAAGCGATGGGCGGCGTGGTGAACATCATCACGCGCGCACCGGCGGCCATCGGCCAGCGACTCGGCGGGACGCTCACCGCCACCGCCGGCGAGCAGGGCCGTCGCGATGGGACCGCGCGACTCACCGTCGCCGCCGGTCCGTGGAGTTCCTCGGCCGATGTGTCGCGGCGGTTGGTGGAGTCGGCACCCGGTGTGGAGGACAACGACGGTGCACTGGCCGCGCGGGTGGACGGCGCATTCCAACTGCGCTGGAATCCCGACACGGCGCGGAGCGCCGAGCTGAGCCTGCTGGCGCTCGACGAACGCCAACGTTGGCGCACCGGCAACTTCTTCGGATTCAGCGACAACATCCAGCTGAATGCGCGCCTCGGTGGGTCGTGGCGTCGCGGTGTGCATCGCCTCGCGCCGGGGTTCTCGGTCTCGAACTACGACCACACTGCCTACACCAGTGCCTACGAACTTCCTGTGGCCGGTGATGTAGGCTCGCGGCAACTCCAGCGTATCCTGCAGGGCGAGCTCATCTATGGCGGCCAGTACCACCGCACCGTGGCGCTCGATGCCGGCGTGCAGGTGCGGGTGGATGAGATCGAGACGGAGCGCGTGCCTGGCGGGCTGCGCTCGCACCGTTCGGTGGAGCCGTTCGCGCAACTCGAGCTGCGGCCGCACGCGCGACTCAGCATCGTGCCAGGCGTGCGCTGGAGCCACAGTTCCGTGTGGGGCACACAGGCCACGCCACGCATGGCCGTCCGCGCCACGCTGAGCGATCGCCTCACGCTGCGCGCTTCGGTCGGTGATGGATTCCGCGCTCCCGACTTCAAAGAGCTCTACCTCTTCTTCCAGAACACCAGCGCCGGCTACGCGGTGCAGGGCAACGCCGAGTTGCGGCCCGAGCATTCACGCAGCGGCATGCTCGGCGTGGAGTACGCGTCGCCGGCCGGCTACCTGCGCGGCCAGCTCTTCCAGAACGCCTTCCGCGACTTCATTGAGACGCAGATCATCAGTGCGCCCGACGAGGCGCCGGTGTACGAGTACGCCAACCGCGACCGCGGCTGGACGCGCGGCGTGGAACTCGAGGGCGGCGCGAACCTCGTGCCCTCCGGCCGGCTCCGCGCCGAGTTCGGCTACTCACTCCTCGACACGCGCGACGAATCCACTGGCCGTGCGTTGCTCGGCCGGCCGTCCCACTCGGCCCGCGCCGGCGCCACGGTGCAGTTGCCGTTCGCACTGCGCACGCAACTCACCGCCCTCCACACCGGGCGCACTGCCATGCAACGCGACGCCGACACCGGGGCCATCACCTCGTGGCGCGACGCGTTCACCCGCGTGGACATCCGAATCGCCCGCGCCCTGCCTATCCTCGCGCTCGAGATGGTCGTCGGCGCCGACAACCTGTTCGATCGCCGGCCCGCCGACTGGGCAGGATTCACCGGCCGGCACGTCTATACATCCCTCTCGTACTCCTTCAACTCGCAGGCATCTCGATGACCGCACTCCGCCGTTCCTTCATCGCCCTCACCATCCTGGCCGGCGCGCTCGGTGCGCAGGGCACGCCCCGCGTCGGCACCGTGATCATCGCGCACGGTGGGGATTCCACGTGGAACGCCGGTGTGCGCAGCATCGCCGCCGAGGTGCGCACGGGTGGTCCGGTGGAAGTGAGCTTCCTGATGGGCCAGGGCGCCTCGAGCGCGCGATTCCAGGATGCCGTGGCCAAGCTGGAGCAGGCTGGCGCGACGGAGATCGTGATCGTGCCATTGCTCGTCTCGAGCCACAGCGGGCACTACCAGCAGATCCGCTACCTCGCTGGTGAGGACGTCACGCTGGGCGAGACGATGGAGCATCACCTCCACATGGCGGGCATCGAGCGGGCCAAGACGCGTCTGCCGATCCGCCTCACGCCGGCGTTGGATAACGCGCCGGAGATGGCGCGGGTGCTGGCGGACCGTGCCTTGGCGTTGGTGCGCAGCACGGGGGATGCGCCTGGTTTGCGTGCCCTTCTCATCGTTGGGCACGGTCCCAACTCGGCCGAGGACTACGCGGCGTGGATGGCGAATCTGCGTCCGGTGGCTGATAGCGTGCGGGCGTGGACGGGCTTCCGCGATGTGCGCGTGGAGCTGGTGCGTGACGACGCGCCGGCGCCGGTGCGCGCGGAGGCGGTGTTGCGGACGCGGGAGTTCATTGATATCCAGCACGCGCTGACGGGGCGTGATGTGATTGTGGTACCGGTGCTGATCTCGCGTGGGTCGGTGAGCCGGGACAAGTTGCCGCGCGATATTGCGGGGACGAAGTCGGTGTACGATGGGGCGACGTTGTTGCCGCACTCGGCGATGGCGCGGTGGGTGGAAGCGAGGGTGGGCAAATAGCCTTGAGACGGAAGGCGGAAGAGGGGGCGGGGTCGGCTCTGCTTGCGTCGAATCGGCGGCCTTCGCAAGGAAATGCGTTGACAGCTACGACTCATCTCGGTACCATACTCTTGTCACACCCCCCCTGTCGCTGAGGCGCAGGGTGCGAGGTCGCCGAAAGGCGGCCTCTGCTTTTTTTTGGGGGGGTCCCGGTGATGACGACCTACGTCTATGTCGACGGGTTCAACCTGTATTACGGATCTCTACGCGGGACTCCGTACCGCTGGCTTGACCTTGAGCGACTGTGCCGACTGCTGCTGCCGCCAAACGACGTGCAGCGGATCAACTACTACACGGCACGGGTCGGCGCCCGCGCTGGCGATCCGGACCAGCCGGTAAGGCAGCAAATCTACTTGCGTGCGCTGGGAACGCTCCCGAGGGTGCGAGTTCACTACGGGCACTACCTGAGCCATGCCGTGTGGATGCCCTTGGAGTCTCCCGCGCCTGGAGGTCCGAAGTACGCGCGCGTCATCAGGACGGAGGAGAAGGGCTCCGATGTGAACCTTGCGACGCACCTTGTGCGCGACGCGTACGAAGGCGCATTCGAGTGCGCGGTGCTGATCACCAACGACTCTGACCTTCGCGAGCCGGTCGAACTGGTGCGGGGCCGGCTCGGCAAGGTCGTTGGCGTGTTGAATCCGCATCGGCATCAGTCGATCGCGTTGAGGAAGGTCGCGGTGTTCGTCAAGTCGATTCGATCAGGTGCCTTGCAGGCCAGCCAGTTTCCGGACGTGCTTCGAGATGCTCGCGGGCCGTTCGGGAAGCCGGTCGGCTGGTAGGGCTACCGAACTTCCAGCCTGAACCCGAACGGCACTTCCACCCACTGCCGCACCGCACGCCGCTCCACGCGTCCCGGCGTGAACCGCAGCCGCGGCAGCGCCGCCCGCACCGATTCCTCGAACGCCGGGTGCGTGCTCTCCACGAACGTCAGCGTCGAGAGCTCCACGCGTCCGTCCGTTCCGACCACGAACCGCGCGACGGCGCGCCCTTCGATCCGCTGCGCGCGCAGGAGGTCAGGGTAGCGCGGCAGGGGCGAGCTGCTCCGCAGGGCCGCCGGCTGCTGGACGTCGCCGGCGCCAAGTGCCGTGCCGACGCTGCTGGGCGTCGGATCGCCGACCTCGCCAGGCGTGCCGGTCGTCGGTGTCGGATCGCCGACGGGCAACGCTGACGTGTGCTCCCAGGGTTCGCTCGTCGGCTCCGGGATGGACGTCGGAACTTCGGTAGGCACCGTGATTGGTGCTACAGTCGGCGCTTCAACGGTCGGCGTGACCGGCGCCGTGGGCCGCGCTGGTGCGACGGGCGGCGTTGGCGTGACCGTGCGCGAGAACGGCGCCAATGGCACCACCCGCGTGTCGCGTGGTGCATCGAACACCGGCGGCTGCCGCATCCCGGCGACGATCGCTGCCGTGAGGATGGTGCCGTGCAGGGTGAGGCTCAACACATGCCCCGACATCGAGCGCGTAGCGGTCGGACGTGACGCCAACAGAGTCGTGAACATCAGCGCCTCCGGTGAAGGTCCTACTAGACCGTACCCGGAGGCGATGAAAGCGGTGTGGTTCCCGCATTACGAACGGATGAAGCTCAGGTGACGATTCGCCTGACCAGTGTGGGCGGGGCGGCGGCAAGCGCGACCGTTCCGAGCAGCGCGACAAGCTCCGGTACTCCGGGCCACGCGAGCCCGACGGCGCGCCCGACGAGCACTAGGGCGACGACCGTACCGCTCCACGCGAGCGCGGCGGGCCAGCCGCGCCGCGTGGCGGTGAGCAACGAGAGCGGGATCAACAGCAGCGCGAGGGCGAGTGCATCCATCGCACGGCGCAGGCCGGGCGCCAACTCGCCCTTCCACAGCACGATGCCCCAGGCGCTGCCGAGCGCGGCGCGGGGCGCGCAGCGCTCCTCACCGGACAGGGAGACGCAGGCGCGCCCGAGCGCATCAAACCGCGCAGCGAGCCGGATGGTGTCCGATGGCAGATGGCGCGCCAGGAAATCGGGAAAGCGCTGGTCCGGCTGGTCGAGTCGCCAAGCGACCGCGCGAATGCGTGACCGCACGACGAGATCGTGACCGTCCGCCCCGACCATCAGGATCTCGCGCTGGACGCCGTCCATCACCACATAGATGGCGGTCAACGAATTGGTCGGCGTGCCGGCGCGGAACGTCAGTGCGACGGGACCTCCCGCACGCAACGAGGCGCGGATCTCGTCGGTGTTGCGGAGTCGTCCAATTGGCGTGCGTGTGCCGCCGACCGCGGCATCGAGCAGGGCGCCGTCCCAGCGCGCGTAGTACGGCCGCCGGGGAACCCACTGCGCATAGTAGACGTCGTCCGTCTGCAGCGGCTGGAGCAGCCATCCCGTGAGGGCAACGGCAACGATCGGCAGGAGTGCAGCGGCCGCGAGCACGGCGCGGTTCGCGTTGAGGAGTCCGGCGGCAAGCGCGCGGTAGAAGACCACGCCCGTCCCGACGCCCATCGCATTCACGAGCACGTCCCGCATCGCGGCGTGGCGCCCCGGGACGACGAGCTGCGCCGACTCGAGGCCGGCGGAGAGCAGCAGGCCCAACCCGACCGCCACGGTCACCGACACGCGCCGACGCGCGAGGAACAGGCCCGCCGGCATGAACATCAAGATGTTCCGTATCAGGTCGGCGCCACCCAGCTCGCCGCACAGCAGGCATCCCGAGGACATCCTCGGCGACCACCCGCCCACCGGTGTGAGCGTGAGCACACCGACCAACGCGACCCACGCGATGCCCGCCGCCAGCTCCCACGCGGGAATTCGCCGGGCCGGCGGCGCGCTGTCACGCACGCGGCTAAACCAGCATCCCCGCGAGCGAGGCCGACATAAAGGCCGCGAGGTTGCCGGCGATCATCGCGCGCAGCCCGAGGCCAGCGATTTCCGCCTTCCGCTCCGGCGCCAAGCCACCGATGCCGCCGATCTGGATGGCGATGGAACTGAAGTTGGCGAAGCCCAGCAGCGCATAGGT
>JANJUF010000038.1 GCA_024710705.1 Gemmatimonadaceae bacterium
GCGTCGTTGCCGGCGAAGACGGTGAACTTGTGGTCGGGCGTCACGGCGTGCTGGAGGGCCATGGCCACGGCCGGGCGCATGTTGCGCGCCGCGCAGCCGCACATCGAGTTGACCACCATCAGCTGCGTGCCCTTCGTGCCCCGCAACGCCTCGTCCACCGCCTCGGCCGACTTCAGCTCCGTCACGCCGAGCTGCGCGATCTCGGCGCGCATCGGACCAATGAACCGCTCGTCATACATCATTGCTGCCTCTCCTCTGTACGTGGGTGCTACTCTCGGCTCAGTGCCAGCAACGCCGCCTGTGGGACCACCAGGTAGCGCTCGTTGTCGAACGTGATCTCCACCGCCGCCTTGCGGAAGAAGATCGCATAGTCCCCGACCTTGGCCTGCATCGGGATGTGCTTTGTCTCCTTCTGCCCGGCGATGCGCCAGGGCTCGTCAAGGTGGTCCGCCACCTCCGGCAACGGGGTGCCGGGCCCAGTGGCGACGATGCGCCCACCCTGCACCGCCTGGCTTTCCATTGCCGTCGCGGGGAGGTAGAGCCCCACCTTCGTGCGCTCCTCGCCGTCCTCGACCTTGATCAACACGCGGTCGCCGACGACGATCAACTCCTTCTTTCCCTTACGCATACTGGAGAATAACTCAGCGGACGAGGAATAGGTTCGCTTGGCGTCGCAGCGCCCAGCGCGTGCGGCCGTCCGGGCCGATGATGGCGTCCTCCTCCTGCGCCATGCGCACGGGCTGGCCTCCCCATTCCGGCACCGGCGTCGTGGCCTGCAGTTCAATCGAGTACCACATGTTCGCGATTACCTCGGCCTCTCCCTGCAGCCCCGTGCCTTCTTGCGCGTCCCAGCGACCCACCAGCGGACCGGCGCCGTGGCCGTGCAGTCCGATCGGGTGCGAGTAGAGGGTGCCGTTGATACCGGCGGCGCGCATTCGCGCCAGCGACGCCGCCAGCACTTCGTTGCCGGTTCGGCCAGCACGCAGCTCCTCCATCGTGATGTCCTGCAGGCGGTTGGCGTTGGCGAGGGCGCGCTGCAAGCCCACCGGCGGCGCCGTCTCGCCGGGCAGCAGGACGTAGCCGTTGTGCTGCGTGTCGGTGGCCAGCCCCATCGCGACAATGCCCACGTCGCACCAGAGCACGTCGCCACGCTGGATGACGGGATCGTCCCCCAGCTGTGCCGCGCTCGCGCCTCGGCGCTGCACGCCGACGCTCGGCTGGAACCACGTCCCCAGACCGAGGTCGTTCACCGTCTGCCGCCACCACCAGACCAAGTCGCTGGTGCGGGTCACCCCCGGCGTGATGACCTCGCTGGAGAACATGCGCTGGGTGAGCGTCCACACGAGCTCCTGCAGCTTCACGTAGGCTTCGGCTTCCGCCGGGAGCCTCGAGGCGATGAACTCCAGTGGCAGGGCATCCACGGCGCGGAAACGGGCCGTCCAGCGCGGGCCGAGCGCCTCGGCCATGCCATCGCGCTCCCCGGCCGTGAGGCCGTCGCTGAAGGCGAAGGTGCGCGAGACGTTGATGGCAATGACCTTCGGGTCACGCTCCTCGAGGAGCGCGAGGAGCGCGCCCCACTGTTCCGCGCCCACCAGCTCGGCCTGCCGACCCTCGGTCCCGGCGTCCACCGTCGCCATCGCCCGCCGGGCTTCGTACACCCCGCCCTGGGAGCTCCCACCGAGGGCGATGCGCTCGATGCAGGCGCCATCGCCGCTGTCCACACGGCCGCTCGCCGCGCAGCGGTCGAAGAACAGGTAGATCGTCCGCCGCCGCGCCGCGAAGGTGGTGGGCGAGACCAGCGAGGAAAAGGTGGGATCCTCGTTGTACTCGCGCATCGGAATCACCCACGCATCCACTCCGTGCCTGCGCATCAGCGCCGGCAACACCGTGCGCATGCGCTGCTCGAGCCACGCCTGCCGCAGCGCCGCCTGCTCTCGCAGCGTGCCGAATGGGCGTTGGGCCGCGAGGTCTGCGGGCCACGCCATGCCGAGTACCATCCCGGCGATCAGTGCTGTGCGTACGCTCGTGGAACGCCCCATCACGAATGCCCCTCTCGCCCCTTCAACAGGAGCAGTCGAACCACGGTGGAGACCAAGGCAAGCACCACCGCGAACACGGTGATTCCCGCAATGCGGAAGAACGCGATGCGCGCCGACGCAACCTGCCAATCCTCGAGCGTGGCGACCATGCTCCCCACCTGCTCGAGGCCAAGCAGCGTGAGGCCCAGCGACATCAGGATCTCCGTTCCCGCCTCGAGCACGGCGAACGCGGGTGCCCGCCACCACCAGGCGCGAGCCGGATAGTTGCCGAGGTGCAGCGTCGCCATCAGGAAGAGGAAGACCGCGCCGCCGATGAACGTCCCGGCGATCCACAGCCAGCTGTCGCTCCAACCGAAGCCCACGACCAACGCCCGATAGCTGCGCAACCCCGCGCCGGTGAGGATCGCCATCACCGGCAGCGACAGCGAGACTTTCCGGAGGAAGTCGGGTTCCTCCGGCATCGTCATCATCACCGTCGAGCGGAGCAGGGGCATCAGGTCAGCGGGTGGCGATGCATTCGATCTCCACGCGGGCGCCCAGCGCGAGGCCGCTGGTGCCGAACGCCGAGCGCGCCGGCAGTCGCTCGGCCGCGAAGAACTCGCGATACACGACGTTCATCCGGTCCCACTCGCCCATGTCGGCCATCATGATGGTGCACTTCACGACGCGGTCCATGCCGGATCCGATCGAGTCGAGCACCGTCTTGATGTTCGTGAGCGTCTGCCGCGTCTCGGCCTCGATGCCCCCGGGCACCACCGTGCCGGCGGCCGAGGGATCGGTGCCGATCTGGCCGGAGAGGAAGATCAGGTCGCCGACGCGCACGGCTGGCGAGAAGGGGCGGGTCGGGGCGCCGAACGGGGTGAGGTAACCGACATCAACGCGCCGAGGCGCCTGCGACGGCGGTGCCGGTGCCCGCAGGCTCGCGAAGACGAGCAGGCCGACAATGGCGAGGACCGCTGCGATACCTACCAGCCGTGGATTCATCGGATCACGTGTCCTATGCGGTTCCAGCGGATGTCCGTGAGTGCGGGAAGCGGTCGGTCGGAGTCGTCGGCGTTCCAGGAGTAGTACACGAACAGCGGCCGTCCGCGCACGTTCTCGCGCGGCACGATGCCCCAGTAGCGCGAGTCCTTCGAGTTGTACCGGTTGTCGCCCATCATCCAATAGTGACCCTCGGGAATCACCAAGGGTCCCCAGGTATCGAGGGTGGGGCGCGCCGGCGCCGCGCCGAAGCGCGAGCTGTCGAGCGCAATCCGCGCCTGCCACTCGAAGAGCGGGTGCCATTCGTCGCCCGGAGTCCCGTTGGCGCTGGCCGCCTCGAAGCCGAGGCGCTGCGGCACGCCGTTCACGTGCACGACGCCTTCGCGCGAGAGGATCGTGTCGCCCGGCATGCCGATCAACCGCTTCACGAGGATGGGCGTCGGGTCGTCGGGCTGGTCCACCTGCCGCGGCGAGATGAAGACGATGATCTCGCCCCGCTGCGGCTCGGCGTAGCCCGGCAGGTTGATGTCGGTGAACGGCAGGTGCGGTCCGTAGCGCAGCTTGTTCACGAAAAGCCAGTCGCCGATCAACATGGACGGGATCATCGAGCCCGAGGGGATCCGGTAGGCTTCGATGAGGAAGGTCCGGAGGAGCAGGAAGATCGCGATGGTGCCGGCGATGGACTTGAACCCTTCCCAGAACCGCTTGAGGTCAGGCTTGGAGCCGCTGCCCTCGCGGGCGGCGGCGACGACGTTCTTGGCTTTGCTCGGACGCTTCTTCTGGGCCACGGCGCGCGGGACGAGGGGAGGGGCGTGCTGGGCCGTCGCCGCCGGCGCCGCTCCCGTGGGGAATCTGGTCACGCGGGAGGGCGAATCCGAGAGGGGCGCGCCTCGCGGCGCGCCCCCCGGTCCTGCGCGACGACCTCGATTACTTGAGGTTCTTCGAGACGAGCTTGGTCATGTCGAACATCGACACCTGCGACTTGCCGCCGAAGACGGCCTTGAGCGCGGCGTCGGCATTGATCATGCGACGGTTCTTCTTGTCCTGCAGGCCGTTCTTCTTGATGTAGACCCAGAGCTTCTTGGTGAGCTCGGTGCGCGGCAGCGGCGAGGCGCCGACGACGGCGGCGAGCTTCTCGTTCGGGGTCACCGGCTTCATGAACGCGGCGTTCGGCTTTCTCTTCGCGGCCTTCTTCGCCGGCTTCTTCGCGGCCTTCTTCGCGGCCTTCTTCGCCGGCTTCTTCGCAGCCTTCTTCTTGGCAGCCATTCGAACTATCTCCTCGAAAGGATGTGATGGATCGCGCTCTTCGCCCGGTCGAGCACTGCGCGATCTGCCTCGAAAGTAAGGGTCTCCGCACGGCGCGCAATAGGGAGGGAGGGGCGTTTCCCCTCTGAGGAGTCGGCATTTCCCCTCTGGGAAACCCGACAATTCGTGATGCCGTCCCCCGATTCCCCCTCTGGGGAGGGCCCTTTCGCACCCTTACCGCGCGTGCAGTTCCTCGAGCAGCGCAAGCATGCGCGCGTCGGCCGGATCGGCGCTCGCGTCGTCTTCCGCCACCGCTTTCCGCTCGGAAGGCGTCTCGAGGATGAGCGGGACCGCATCCACCCGCCGGTCGGCCAGCAGCCATCGGAAGGGTTCCACCCCGATGCCGCCCTCCCCGAGCAGGGCGTGGCGGTCCTTGTTCGAGCCGAACGGATGCTGGCTGTCGTTCAGGTGGAAGAACGCCGGTGGCTCGCCGATGACCGACTCGAAGCGGTCGAGTACGGCCCGGAGCCCCTCGGCGCTCTCGTGGATGGCGTGGCCGGCCGCGAACAGGTGGCAAGTATCGAGCCCATAGCCGGTGCGGTGCCGCAGTGCGCGCGGCACCTGCTCCAGCATGATGGCGATCTCCTCCGGCGTGCGCCCCATCGTGCGTCCGGCACCAGCCGTGTTCTCGATGAGCACGCGCGTGCCGCTCGCCGACTCGGGCACCGTAGCCAAGGCATGCGCGATGGCCCGTCCCACGCGCACCGCGGCATCCTCGGGCGCGGACTCCCCGGCCGAGCCGGGGTGGAAACAGCAGCCATAGGCGCCCAGCGCGGTGGTCCGCTCGTACTCACGGGCGAGCCCCGTCTTGGCGCGCAGCGCCTTCTCCTCCTCTGGCGACGCCGTATTGAGGACATACGCGGCGTGCACGAACACGGCGCGCGGCGCCAGCCCCACGTCGGCGAGCGCGGCGTGCGCCGCCGCGACCTTCGGCGGCTTCAGCCCGATCCTCTCGTTGTAGTAGGTGGGCGGCGCGGTGAAGACCTGCACCGCGCGCGCGCCGGCCGCGGCGGCGCGACGCACCGCCATGGGAATCCCTCCACCGTCGTCGGGGTGCACCCCGAACAGTGGGCGTGCCGTCACGGCGTCCCAGGCTTCTTGGCGCCGAGATCCACCATCCTCTGCCCCCGCGCGTACTCGACGCTGCGTTCCGTATTCACCGCCCGCAGCCGCTTCAGCACGTCGGCAATGCGTTGCGCCTGGGTCTCGATGGTCTTGAGCGAGTCGGGAATCTCGTGCGGTTCGAGCATGCCGCCGGTCACGAGGGCAGCCGTCGTGAGCAGCGCCGCCAAGGGATTGTTGATCTCGTGCTGCAGCGCCAGCGACACCTCGCCGACACCGGCCAGGTAACGCGCCTTCCGCAACTCCTCCTCGGCCGAGCGCCGCGCCCGCGCGGTTTCCATCCGACGTTCGGCGATGCGGAGGCGTGCGGCGATGTCGCTCGGCGTCACCGGTTTCGAGAGATAATCGTCGGCGCCGGCGTTCAGCACGTCCTCGAGGTCCGCCGCCTTCGCCCGCGCCGTGACGATGAGGAGATAGACCTCGTCCCCACCGGGGTGCCCGCGAATGCGCCGGCACACTTCGAGACCATCCAGCACCGGCATGTCCCAGTCGAGCACCACCAGCGGGGCGGGCGCCCGCTGGAATGCGTCCCAGACGTCGGCGCCGTTCCCGTGGGTCTCCACCTCATGCCCGTACGCGCCCAGCACCGTCGCGATAAGCTCGCGCATGAGGAGGTCGTCGTCCGCCAGTTGGATGCGCATGCCAGCACTCACCAGTCGATGCTCCCGAAACGGATCACGGTGCGGGGAGACGCGCCGCCGCGTTGGGTGGCCGTCCACGCCACCGCCAAGCGAGTCCCGCGGAAGGCCACCAGCGGCGTGCGGGCCTCGCCCGTCTCGTCCGATACCGCGAGACGATGCTCGAAAATGTGTCCCTGCAGCCGGGAGAGCGCGAGCCCAAGGCGCGGCATCCGGCTGTTGGGATCCTCGTATGCGACCACCACGGTATCACCGCGCGACGCCACGGCGGCCATCGAGGGACGGTCGCCGTACACGATGGGCACCGGTTCGTGGAAGAGCGCGCCCCTCTCCATCGTGTGCGTGAAGAAGAGGCCGGCCCCTTCCGCCGCGTCGAGATAGTACACGAGGTGGACGTAGCCATTCAGTGAATCGGCGGCGATGTAGGGCACCGGCCGCGCGCATCCCGCGCGCCCACGGTCCATCGCGTCGGCGGTGACGGCGGCGTTCCAACTCAGCCCGCCGTCATCGGAGCGTGCCACGCGGAGCAGGACACTGGAGTCCGCTTGCACGGTGAACCAACTCGCGTAGGCCTCGCCAGCCGTCGCCAGCGTGGCCCGGCGCGTGGCCACACAGAGCGACGCCTCGTCGGGCCAGGTCGGGGGCGTCCAGCGCGGCACCAAGGCCACGCCGTCGGCGGTGGTGGAATCGAGGGTCAACTGCACCGAGTCGGCCAGCGCCCCGCTCCGGCGCGCAACCTCGTCGTCCCAGCGGACAGGGGTGGGCACGCATGCGGTCACGGCGAAGACCGCGGCGATGGACACATCTCTCGGGCGCATGCCTGAAGTATCGCCCGAGGGGGGATTAGATTTCTACGTCTCACTTCCTCACACCCCCGCTTGCGATGTCCACCTATTCGCCCAACGGCGTTCGCCAGCTCCCCGCGACCGTGAACGAGCCGGTCCGGAGCTATGCTCCCGGTTCGCCCGAACGAGCCTCCCTGCAGTCCCGCCTCAAGGCGATGGAAGGGGATCGCCCCGACATCGCCGTCGTCGTGAACGGCGAGGAAATCCGCCGCGGCAAGGCAACCAACGCCGTCTCCCCGCACAAGCACCAGCACGTGACGGCCACCTGGCACCACGCCACGGCTGACGACGTCCGGCGCGCGATCGACACCGGCAAGGAGGCGTGGAAGGAGTGGAGCGAGTGGACGTGGGAGGAGCGCGCCGCGGTGTTCCTCAAGGCCGCCGACCTCCTCGCCGGCCCCTGGCGCGACACCATCAACGCCGCCACGATGCTCGGGCAGTCGAAGACGGTCTACCAGTCGGAGATCGATGCCGCCTGTGAGATGACCGACTTCTTCCGGTTCAACGTCGCCTTCGCACGCGAGCTCTGCGCCGAGCAGCCCATCAGCGGCCCGGGCATGTGGAACCAGAGCGAGTACCGCGCGCTCGAGGGCTTCGTGTACGCCGTGACGCCGTTCAATTTCACGGCCATCGGCGGCAACCTGCCCACCGCACCGGCGCTGATGGGCAATGTGGTGCTCTGGAAGCCCGCCTCGAGCGCCATGCTCTCGGCCTGGTACACGCTGCAGCTGCTCCACGAAGCCGGATTGCCCAAGGGCGTAATCAACTTCGTGCCGGGTGATCCGGCCCTCATCAGCGACATCGCGCTCAAGCATCGCGACCTCGCCGGCGTGCACTTCACCGGTTCCACCGGCGTGTTCAACTCGATGTGGAGCACGATCGGGCAGAACATGGCCAACTACCGCTCGTATCCCCGGATCGTGGGTGAGACGGGGGGCAAGGACTTCATCCTCGCGCACCCGAGCGCCGACGTGCAGGCCTTCGCGGTGGCCTGCATCCGCGGCGCCTTCGAGTACCAGGGCCAGAAGTGCTCGGCGGCCAGCCGCATCTACGTGCCGAAGTCGCTCTGGCCCGAGGTAAAGGCCCGCATGGTCGCGATGATCGACGAGATCAAGATGGGCGACGTGAACGACTTCTCGAACTTCATGGGCGCGGTGATCGACCAGAAGGCCTTCGACCGCATCACTGGCTACCTCGCCGACGCCAAGGCGAACGCCACCATCATCGCCGGCGGCAAGGCCGATGGATCGACGGGCTGGTTCGTGGGCCCCACGCTGGTCGAGACCAAGGATCCCAACTATCGCCTCATGTGCGAGGAAATCTTCGGCCCCATCCTCACCGCCTATGTGTACGACGATGCCAAGTGGGACGAGACCTTGCGCGTCGTGGACGCCACCTCGCCCTACGCCCTCACCGGCGCCGTGTTCGCGCAGGACCGGGCCGCGGTGAAGCAGGCCCACGCGGCGCTGCGTCATGCCGCCGGCAACTTCTACATCAACGACAAGTGCACCGGTGCGGTCGTCGGGCAGCAGCCCTTTGGCGGCGCGCGGGCCTCGGGCACCAACGACAAGGCCGGCTCCAAGCTCAACCTCACCCGATGGGTCAACGCCCGCACGGTGAAGGAGACCTTTGTTCCGGCAAAGGACTACAAGTATCCCCATATGGGATAGGGACGTGCGCTACCTGACGCTCGACGTCTTCACCGATTCCATGTTCGGCGGCAACCAGCTTGCCGTCTTTCCCGACGCCACGGGGATTCCGGAAGACCTGCTGTTGCCCATCACCCGGGAGTTCAACTTTTCCGAGGTGACGTTCTGCTATCCGGCCAGCGACGCCGCACACACGCGGCGCGTGCGGATCTTCACGCCCGGTGAGGAGATGCCCTTCGCCGGCCACCCGACCATCGGTACGGCGGCGGTGCTGGCCCTGTGCGAGAACGCCCTTGGCGGGGCGCGCGTGGGGAAGCTCACGCTGGATCTCAAGGTCGGAACGGTGCCGGTGGACGTGCGCATCGAGCGCGACGACCTCGCGTGGGCCGAGCTCTCGGTGGCGAAGCTGCCCGAACTCGGGCCGGCCACACCCACCCTCAACACCCTGGCCGAGATCCTCTCGCTCGAGGCCAAGGACCTGGTCGGCGGTGCGCTGTCGCCCCAGGCGGTCTCCTGCGGCATTCCCTTCTTGCTCGTCCCGCTCAAGAGCGTGGATGCCGTACAGCGCGCGCGGGTGCGGATGGACCTGTGGGAGGCCACCCTCAAGCGCTCATGGTCGCCGGAGATCTTCGTTGCCGCGCGCGATGCGGAAGCCGGCGAACGGCATTGGCGCGCCCGCATGTTCGCGCCGGGCCTGAACGTGCCCGAGGATCCGGCGACGGGCTCGGCCGTGGCGGCCTTCGGGGGATGGCTGGCGATGAAGGACTCGCGACCCGACGCCGAGTTCGCGTGGACGGTGCGTCAGGGCGTGGAGATGGGACGCCCGAGCCAGCTCGACGTGCGGGCCCGCAAGAGCGGTGGAGCCGTGACGGCCGTGCAGGTCGCCGGACACGCGATCCTCACGGGCGAAGGCCGGCTGCGGCTCCCCACGCGCTGACCCGCGACACGTACCTCGCGGCGCTCACTCCGCGACGCGCAGCATGCCACCGGTCGTAGGACGCGAGATGCGCCCCGCCTGCGTCCCGTCGAAGGCCCGCATGCCGGCGTGCCACAGCACCGCCTGGTCGCGACCATTCCGCTTGGCCACGTAGAGCGCCTCGTCGGCGCGGGCCAAGAGGGTCTTCGCGACTTCGTCGTCGTGCGCGAAGGACGCCGCGACGCCGAGGCTGACCGTGATGCGTATTTCCGGCGGCAGTGAGCGAAAGCGGTGCGCGCGGAAAGCCGACATCACGCGTTCGGCGAGGATCAGCGCGCCCTCGTCGTTGGACTCGGGGGCCAGGATCGTGAACTCCTCGCCGCCGAAGCGCGCCACCACATCGACCTCGCGCGCCGTCTCGCGCAGGAGCCGCCCCACCTCACGGATCACTTCGTCGCCGGTGAGATGCCCGAATTCGTCGTTGATGCGCTTGAAATGGTCCACGTCGATCGCGAGGACGGCCAGTTCCTTCTTCTGGCGCACCGCCCGCGACACTTCGCGTTCGGCGAGCTGATTGAGTCCGCGGCGGTTGTAGCAGCCCGACAGGGGGTCGGTGAGCACAATTGCCTGGAGGTGGTCGCGCATCCGGTTGTAGGCCCGTCCGATCACCGACACCGGATCGGGCAGCGGCTCGACATCCTCCTCGTACCGCATGGAGAAGTCCCCCTCTTGGGCCCGCCCGAACAGCGTCACGAGCCGCTGCATCCGCGCCGCCACCTGGCCCTGCAACGCGACGTACACCAGCACACCGATGCAGTACAGCGCCAAGGTCCAGAGCTCCTCGGCCGGTGACGGGAGCCGGCCCATGTCGGC
This sequence comes from Gemmatimonadaceae bacterium, assembly GCA_024710705.1. Lineage (GTDB taxonomy): Bacteria > Gemmatimonadota > Gemmatimonadetes > Gemmatimonadales > Gemmatimonadaceae > Pseudogemmatithrix. The sequence goes on from JANJUF010000038.1 coordinate 10,369, forward strand.
GGCGAGCGCCACCATCGCGGTGTAGCCAACGGCGATCAGCACGAGATTGGCGATCGTCGGCATCCATCCAAAGAAGACTTGGGTGATCTGCACCGTGAAGATCGAGACAATCAGTGCGCGGCCGTATTGCTCAGGCGGCGTCATCAGCACGACGCCGCCGAAGAGGATCAGCACATCGGAGGCGATCGCTCCGATGACCAGGCGCGACCCTGCCCGCCCGGAGTGCTGCAGGTGCGCCGTAAGCAGCCGATGGAAAGCGAGATACACCAGCACCATCCCGGAGACGAGCAACAGCAGGTGCCGCTCGCTCAAGACCCCCACGAAGATGGACTGCGCCGAGATCACGCCGAACCACTTGAGGATGATCGTCGAGAAGCCCACCAACGACACGAAGATCGCGCGATACCGACCCTGCCAGCGCAGGACGTCGGCGTTCGTCTCCTCGGGACTCGGGGTGTGTGAAGTGCTCGGGGGGAGCGACAGCATCGTGGTCGAGAATGACCTAGGCCGGGGGGAACAGCATAGCCTGATAACAGGCACGCTCCGGCCGATTTACGCAAGGCGTCGTGCTGGTCAGTCGCCCGGCGAGAGCCCCCAACCGGCAGCCTAGAAGCGCGCCTCAAGGTAGAGGTCGAGCCGCGTCTGCCAACGCGGGTGCATGCCGCGGGCCAAGTCCACTCGAATCATGCCATCGAGCACACTGGCTCCGACCCCGACCCCACTCATGGGCCTGCCGATCTCGCCCCAGCCGTCCCGGGGCCCGGCCCAGCCGAGGTCCCCGAAGACGACGGGGCGAAAGAGGGTCCAGCTCCGCCCGATCTCGAGGCGTCCCATCCAGAAACTCTCGCCGACCATCGTCCCGGCGGTCTGCCCGCGTACGCTCTGCAAGCCCCCGAGGAAGAACTGACGCTGGGCGGGTAGCTGTCCTTCCGTCGTTCCAGCCGCGCCGGTCACGGACGCCGCAATCGGCCCGATTCCCTTCGACACCGTGGTCTCGAGGAACGCGCGTCCGTAGTCGGTGGGTCCGCCGGCACCCTCGAGGCGTAGATCGGCAGCCAGTCTCCATCCCTGCGGATCGAGCCCCCGACTCGCGCGCCACCGGGCACCGGCGCCGTAGTACCATCCGTCATCGGCAATCACGTTGCCGAGGAAGCGGTCGTCGTTGGCACCGCCGAACAGCGACCAGCGATTCTCGACGGTGGCGCTCCACTGCTCCTCGGCGAAGAGTCGCCACTCAAATCCTCCGGGTGCGGCACGCTCCCCCGCGAGCTCGGCGCCCCAGGCGCGGTGGTAGAAGCCCTCGTCACGCGCATAGAGCAGCGCCGGCAGGGATGCGCCGAACGAGAGCGGATCGCCGAAATCGCCGCTGACGTCGAGCCGCCGAAACACCGAGCCGCGAAGCTGCCGTCGCCCGTTGCTGCGAGCGAGGGAGAACGCGCCGTTGAGCTGCAGGTCGGCCGCCGATCCGCGGGCCTCGAGCGCCACGCTATAGCCCTTGCCGAGGGTGGCACCGACCTTCCCGCCCGTGGAGAACCCTTCCACGCGGTTGAACCGCGTGTAGGCCAGTCCGTACTCATACGTCGGCTTTCGCGGCGCCCAGGCCGGCTGCAGTCCGAAGTCGAGTCGTCGGATCAGCTCCTCGCGGTCGGCGGCGCCGAAGAGTTCCTCCCCGGCGTCGTAGATCGAGGGCGGCAGCTCGCTCGACGTCGCCAACACCGACACGTCGCAGGGCAGGACGATCGCCATCTGCAGCGCGCCCCCTCCGCGGCGATCGTAGACCGTGTGCGTGCCGCCGACGGCGCAGCTCGAATCACGCCGCGCGCGTCGCAGGGTGTCGAGCCGCGCATAGAACACCCGCATCGAGTCCCGCACCGCGGCGGAATCGATGCCCAGGGTGCGCAGGCTGTCGCGCAGCGAGTCCCCGCGCATCGCGATCCGCGCCGGCGCGATGCGCGGCAAGTCGCTCGTGGCGTTCACGCTCTCGTACCGATAGCGCTGTTCGATGCTGAACGGCACGCGCATGAAGCTCACCCGGGCGTACCCTTCGGCCCCCTGCGTGCGCGGGAGCCAGAAGCGCTGCTCGAACAGGCCATACTCGACCGTCACGGCCGTGATCTCGGCTCGCATCGGCGTCAACATCCCCCGCACGACCGCCGGCATGTCCTCCCGCGCGTCCGGATCCTCGGCTTCGACCGTCTCCCAGATGTCCATCGGCGCCGAGAAGCGCATCACCGCGCGCACGAGATGCGCACGCTCCGTCTCGAACCAGAACGATCCCACGACGAGGTTCCACACCGCCCACCGCGGCGTCGCGACAATCTCCTTCAGCGTGATGCGCTTCCCGTCGGGCAGCAGCATCGTGATTGAGTCACCGCTGGCGAAGGTGAAGTAGGCTTCCGACCCTTCGGCCACCGGATGGATCAGCATCGGGGTGCCGTCCTCGTCGGAGCTGCCGACCATCTCGAAGAGCCACAGCTCGTCCTTGCCCGGGTAGTAGGGCACGGCGAGCATGTCATCGAGCTCGTTCTCGAGCTCGTTGCGCATCTCCTCCTCGGCCTCGCGAAGGCCCTGCACGATCGGCACGGCCTGCCGCGCTCCCAGGACCTCGACGTGGGCGCCGATGCCGCGCTGCCAGCGCACGCGGGCAGCGCTCTCGCTACGGAAGGCCAGCCGCGAGCGCGCGGTCTCGCGGATGCTCATGCCCGCCGAAATCCGCTGGTAGCTCTTGACGTCGTACGAGACCAGCGAGGAATCCTGCTGGAGCCGGGCGGCGCGGGCCTGAAGCAGCAGCCGGCGAGCCCCGTCGTCGCGGAAGGCCGTCCGGCGATGCTCGTCCGTGACGGCGATGCGCTGCCGGATGGGCGGGCGCACGGCGATGCCCCCGGAGACGCCGGTGGAATCACGGTCCACTTGCACGGTGACCTGCAGGGCGAGCAACAACGCCGGGACCAGCATCCGCACCCCTCGTTCGTATCAAGGCCTGCCGCTGCCCGACGACGGCACGCCCGCCCTCCGCAGCACTCCCCCGTTCTACGGCCTCGAGGGGCGGGGAGTTTCCCGACGGTTGCCTCCGCCAACGGAATCGCGACTGGATTCCCGCTCCTGGTGCTGGCGCAGCGCGCCGAAGGCGCGTCCGGACGCTTCCGCGGCGGCGCGGTCGGCGCGGTCGAGCTCAGCCGCGCCCGGAAGCCGCAGGGCCGCCACAAGCACGGGCAGCAGGATCAGCCCGACGCCGCCGGGGAAACTGGGGCGACCGTCCGCCGCCAAGCCGCCGAAACGCGCCACGAGTGAAGCGCTGTTCCGCTGGACCCAGACCGTCGCAATGATCACGCCGACACCGAGCGCCGCCAGGACAATCGGGAAGAACGGCGTGTCGCGGAACACTTCGCTCGCCAGCCAGCCCAGGTACGCCACGAACCACGCCATCCCCAGCAGGGTCCACACGAACCGCCCCATCCGTAGCGAGAAGGCAAAGGCGACCAGCGCGGCGGGGACAAGCAGGTGTCGGAACGCGTTGAAGCGTCCGATCAGCATGACCGATGCCGCGGCCGCGGCGACGGCCGCCGCGAGGTGCAGCCAGAGCGCAAAGTCCTCGTCTCCCTGCTGCCGTCGCGCGGTCTCGTAGGCCGCCGCCGTCAGCAGGCTGGCGCCCATCACCCACACCCACGCGGCACTGACCGCGCCGAACCCGAATCGGCCCAACGCATCGGCAGCGTGAAACAGAAAACGGAGCAGGATGGCCGCGACGGGCAGCACCAGGAGCGAGAATCGTACCTGGCGCAAGGCGAACAGGGCCGCCGCGAGCGTCGCGAGCTCGACGACGATCTCCTCGCCACGACAGTTCCAGAGCATGAAGTCGGGATAGCCGCAGGCGCCCGCCGGCGGCGCGGCGAACCACCCCGCGAGCTCGTTGATCGCCACGACGGCGATGGGCACCATCCCCACCGCGAGCAGTACGGAGAATCCCGACGCCTGCGCAAAGCCCTCGCCGCGCAATCGCCATGCCACAACCAGGAACAGCGCGGCGTACAGTACCGCCACGGCGAGCACGCCGCCGGCACCCAGCCACGTCCATCGATCGGCCAGGAACCACCCCATGGCGATGAGCACGGTGAGCGCGCCGAGCACATAGCCAATCGTCGCGGCCCCGATTGGGCGTGGGGCAACATCCGGACGTGCTGGCACGAGATCGCGGATGGCCTGTGCCTGCGCCGCCGTGATGATGCCCAGCGAAACCGCGGCGTCGAGCCGCCGATCGTCATTGCCCTCCATGGCCCCTCCCGTTGCGAGGGCGTGCCGCACCCTCATCATTTCCTCAATGCGCCGAACCCCGCAGGCCGCCGACACCGGCGATCTCCCCCTCGACGATTTCCAGCAGCACGCCGACACGCTGGTGCGCTGGATCTCCGCGTATCTAGAGACCCCTGAACGCTACCCGGTTCTGCCACGCATCGCGCCAGGCGACCTAGGGCGCGCACTGCCGTCGCGGATGCCGGACGCGCCGGAACCGCTGTCGGCCATCATCGCCGATCTCGACCGGGTCATCATGCCCGGCGTCACGCACTGGAATCACCCGGGATTCCTCGCCTACTTCGCCAATACGGCCTCGGTCCCCGGAATCCTCGGCGAGCTGGTCAGCGCGGCGCTGAACCAGGTGGGGATCCTGTGGCGCACCTCGCCGGCGTTGGCGGAACTGGAGCAGACGACCACCGCCTGGCTGCGTGACGCCATGGCGCTGCCCGGCGATTGGTTTGGCATGATCACGGACACCGCCTCGACGAGCACGCTGCTCGCGCTTGCCGCCGCGCGCGAGCGCGATCCCGCCCTCGACATCCGCGAGCGCGGCATGGCCGGACGCCCGGACCTGCCGCGCCTCCGCGTCTACTGCTCCGAGCAGGCCCACTCCTCGGTGGACAAGGCCGCGATCACCCTGGGCCTCGGCCACGCGAACGTCGTGCGCATCCCCACCGATGACGCCTTCCGGATGCGCGCTGACCTCCTGGACGCCGCCATCCGCGCCGACCGGGCGGCCGGGATGCGACCGCTCGCGGTCGTCGCCACGCTGGGCACGACCTCGAGCACGGCCGTCGACCCACTTGGCGACATCGCGGACGTCTGCACGCGCGAAGGGATGTGGCTGCACGTGGATGCCGCGTACGGCGGCGTGCTGGCCCTGCTGCCGGAGCGGCGCCGCGAGTTCACCGGGCTCGGGCGTGCGGATTCGCTGGTGGTGAACCCCCATAAGTGGCTGTTCACGCCGATGGACTGCAGCGTGCTGTGGACCCAGCACCCAGACGTGCTCCGGCGTGCCTTCTCGCTCACGCCGGAGTATCTGCGCACGTCGGAGCAGGACGTCGCGCTGACCTACTCGGACTATTCCTTCCAACTCGGCCGCCGGTTCCGCGCCCTCAAGCTCTGGTTCGTGCTCCGCGCCTTCGGGCTCGAAGGGCTGCGGTCACGCATCCGGCACCACTGCGCGCTGGCCCAGCGCTTCGCCGCCTGGGTGACGCAGGCTTCGAACTGGGAAGTCCTCGCGCCGGTGGGGATGTCCGTTGTTTGCTTCCGATACCATCCGACGGGCGCAAGCGACGAAGGAGCGCTCGAGCGGGTGAATGCCGCGATCCTCGAGCGGGTGAACGCCAGCGGGCGCGTGTTCCTCTCGCATACCAAGCTGGCCGGCCGGTATGTTCTTCGGGTGGCGGTGGGCAATCTGCGGACCGAGGAGGCACACCTGGCTGAGGCGTGGCGACTCCTTCGGGAAAGTGCCGGAGACCCAGATTAACGTCGGCGCGGCCGGGGCATCCAACTGGCAACCAACACGCGCAGGCTCCCACCCTGCCACGCGACAACCGGCCGACGTGGCCGCAGGAGGCACACCGATGTTTCGTCGTCTGATGTTCCCCAGCCTGGCTCTTGCCTTCGCCGTCGTGGCCTGCGGCGAGTCGCCGACCGGCACCGCGGCCACACGCGAGTCCGAGGACTACGCGCTGGTGATGTTCGGCGAGGCCGGCGCGGCGCTCGAAGGTACGCTGGGCGCGCAGTCGGGGGACCATCCCTTCGATGGACGCACGCGTTGGGCGCGGCTGCCCGACTCCCTGCAGCTCACCGAGGAACAGCGCGCCGAGATGCATGCGCTCCGCGAGGCGTTCCGCGTGGAGCACGAGGAGGAGCTGGCCGCATTGCGGGAGATCTTCCGGGAGGCGCGTGCGGCGTGGCGCGCCGGGGCCTCGCGCCTCGAGGTCCGCGCGATCCTCGCCGAGGCCCGCCCAATCGTCGAGGCGCTGCGTCCCGCGGTGCAGGCGCTGCACGAGGCCTTGCGCGCGGTGCTCACGGACGAGCAGCGGGCCTGGCTCGCGGCGAATCGCCCGGTGCGCCCGTAGATACAGCGCTTCACCACGAAGGCACGAAGGGCTCCGACGCGCTCGAGAGCATCCGCGCACATCGGAGCCCTTCCTGTCTTCGTGATGAATCCGGTCAGCAGTTACGCACGATCGGTCGGGATCATGAACTCCTCGGTCTTGGGCCGTTCGGGGAACTTGAACCACCCCGCCACCCGCTCCCGGAACTCGTCCATCACTTCGTAGACGGTCGGGATCACGAGCAGCGTGAGGAGGGTCGAGGTGATCGTTCCGCCGATCACGGCACGTCCCAGCGGCGCGCGGAAGTCCGCGCCTTCACCGAGGCCGAGCGACACCGGGATCATGCCGGCGATGAGCGCGAAGGTCGTCATGAGGATGGGCCGCAGGCGCACGCGTCCCGCCTCGATGATCGCCGCCCGCCGTTCCATGCCCTGTTCCTGGCCCCATTTGGCGAAGTCGATCAACAGGATCGCGTTCTTTGCCACGATTCCCATCAGGAGGATCACGCCGATCATCGACATGATGTTCAGCGTATCCCCGGTGATGAGGAGCGCCAGCACCACACCGATCAGCGAGAGCGGCAGCGAGATCAGGATGGCGATGGGTTCGAGAAATGACCCGAACTGCATCACGAGGATCAGGTACATCAGCATCAGCGCGATGCCCAGCGCCGCCAGGATGGCCCCGAACACTTCCGCCTGGTCCTTGGCCTCGCCGCCGAACGACCAGCGGATGCCCTCCGGCACCTGCAGCCGCTCGAGGCCACGCACAATGTCGCCGGTCACCTCCCCGAGCGAGCGCCCGGAGAGATTCGCCTGCACGACGATGACATTGTCACGATCCAAGTGCGAGATCTTCGCCGGGCCGAGGCCCTGCGTGACCGTGGCGAGTTGGCCGAGCGGCAGCATCTGCATCGGCGCCCCGCCCTGCCCGCCAACGGCGATGGGCAACCGCTCGATGTCGGAGATCCGTGTCCGCGATTCCGGCGCGAGCCGCACGCGCACCTTCCGGTTCTCCCCTGACGGGTCCACCCAGTCGCCGGCGTCCACGCCAGCGAAGGCGGGCCGCAGCGACTGGGCGATCTGTCCCACCGTTACGCCCATCGAACCCGCCAACGCGCGGTCCAGCGTGATCTCGAGCTCGGGCTTCTGGCCCTTGGTCGAGAGCGAGACGTCCACCGCACCGGGCACCGCACGCACCATCTGGAGTACGGAGTCGGCGAACATCTGCAGCTGACGTCCATCCACTCCGCGCAGTTCCAGCTGCACCTGCTTGATGGCGCCGCCAAAGCCCGACGTGAACACGGCCACCGTCGCACCGCCAATCGATTTCACGTCCTCGCGCAGCGTCGCGCCGAACTGTTCCTGCGAGATCTCGCGTTCGGCCTTCGGCGTCATGCGCACGTACACGGAGCCCAGGTCCACCGCGCCCAGCGCCTCCGACGGATCCATCCCACCGCCGGCGCCGATGGTCGCGAAGGTGTAGCGCACTTCGGGGTGCGCGCGTGCCACGCGCGCGGCCTCCTCGGTCTTCATGCGCGTGTACTCGAGGTTCGAGCCCGGCGGCGTCTCCACCTGGACGATCACTTCCGAGTTGTCGGTGAGCGGCACGAAGCCGAAGCCACCGAACGTGGATTGCAGCGCCAGCGCGCCAACCAGCGACCCGACAGCCAGGAAGATCATCGCCAGCCGGTGATCCAGCGCCCAGCCGATGACCTTGGTGTATCCACCGGCCATCCGGTCGAACCACTCGTTGAACCGCACCAACTGCCTCGAGACCCAATTCCGGTGTTCGTGCTTCTCGATCTCCGGGTCCGGCCAGTAGGCCGAGAGCATCGGGTCCAGCGAGAAGGAGACGAACAACGACACCAGCACCGCGCAGGCGATCGTCAGCGCGAAGGGCTTGAACCACTGCCCCGGCAGTCCCGCCATGAAGCCGATCGGCACAAACACCGCGACGATGGAGAATGTCGTGGCGGCGACGGCCAGTCCGATCTCATCGGTGCCTTCGTGCGCCGCACGGAAGTGGTCTTTCCCCATCTCCACGTGCCGCACGATGTTCTCGCGTACCACGATGGCATCGTCGATCAGGATGCCGATGGCCAGCGAGAGCCCGAGCAGTGACATCGTGTTGAGCGTGAAGCCGAAGGCCCACACCGCCACGAAGCTCGCCAGCACCGAGATCGGGAGCGCCAGGCCGGTGATGACCGTCGAGCGCCACGAGTTGAGGAACAGGAACACCACCAGCACGGTGAGCATCGCCCCTTCCACCAGCGTGCTCTGGACATTCGCCACCGACGCCTTGACGCGATCGCCGGAGTTGCGCACCACGTCGATGGTGGTGCCGGGGGGCAGCGTGGCGCGCAGTTCCGCCACCGCATCGGTGACCCGCTCCGCGACTGCGGTGGTGGAGTAGCCCTTCGCCTTCTTCACCTGGATGCCAACGGCGTCGCGGCCGTTGAAGAGCGCTGCCGTGCGCGGCTCGGCGGTGCCGTCGCGCGCGGTGGCCACCTCGCCGAGTCGGATCGAGCGGCCGCCCTTCTCGGCCACCACCAAGCGCAGGAAGTCCTCGGGCGTCTCCAGCTTGCCTTTCAGGCGGATGGCGCGCTCGTCGAGCGTGCCGTTGATGCGGCCCACCGGCGCCGCGAGGTTCTGCGACTGCAGCGCCGCGACGACCTGCGCCACCGTGATGCCTGCCGCCTCCATCGCATCGGGACGGATCTCCACCGTGAGTTCACGTTCCACGCCGCCGATCACGACCGCCTCGGCCACGCCGGGAATGCCGCGCAGGGCGCGGGTGATCCCGGGGTCGGCGATCCGCGTGAGGCCGGGCGCGTCGTGCGTGCTCGAGTTGAGCGACAACTCGATGATCGGCTGGTCGGCCGGATCGAAGCGCGTGAGCACCGGCTCCTTCATCTCCGCCGGAAGGTCCGAACGGATAGCGCTGATCTTGTCGCGGATGTCCTGCGAGGCCTGCTGGAGGTCCTTCTCGAACACAAAGAACACCGTGACGTTGGCGAAGCCGTCTTGGGCCGCGCCGGAGATGCGGTCCACGCCGGAGATGCCGGAGACCGCCTCCTCGACGCGATCAAGCACTTCACGCTCCACCACGTCGGGCGAGGCGCCGGGATACGGGATGGCGACATTGATGATCGGCTGCTGGACGTCCGGGAACTCGTCTGTCTCCAGCTGCCAGAGCGAGAAGAGACCGAACACCACCAGCGCCACCATCGACACCACGGTGACCAGCGGCCGCTTGATCGCGAAATCGGAGATGAGCATTCGCGTCGCGCCTCAGCGCTGGGTCAGGGTGTCGGAGGGGCTGCTCACGCGGACGCGCGAGCCAACCGAGACCCCGAGGGCGGCGCCGACGAGGACGGTGTCCCCGGCCACCAGCCCCTCACGGATCTCCACACGGTCGGTGGCTTCATCCCGCGCGCCGACCGTCACGGTCACGCGCTCGACGATCCCATCCTTCAATCGCACCACTTGCGGCGTGAGCCCACGCTGGTCCAGCGCGAGCGCGGGGATGGTCAGCGCCTCACGCGTCTCGTGGGCCACCCGTCCTTCGGCGAAGAGCCCGGCCACCAGGCGCTGCCCTGTGTTCGGGATCCGCACGAACAGCCGCACTTGGCGCGTCTGCGGATCGGCCGAGGGATTGACGCTGGAGATCCGCCCTTCGAACACGCGGTCCGGATAGCCGGTGACGGAGAACCGCACCGGCGCGCCGACCCGCACCTGCGCCAGCTCGGTGGCCGGCACCGCCGCCTCAAGCCGCATGGTCGAGGGATCCACCAGCGCAAACAGCGGCGCCCCGGGATTCACGATGTCGCCGGGGTTCACGAAGCGTTCGGAGACCACGCCGTCGTACGGCGCGAGCACGTTCGTCGCATCGCGATTCTCCTCGGCGGCCGAGAGCCGCGCTCGGGCATCGTCAAGCATCGAGCGCGCCGAGAGATCGCCGCGCCGCGCGTTCTCCAGGTCGCGGTCGCTCACCGCACCGGCAACATGCAGCCGCTCCGCGCGGGCAAGTTCGCGTGCCGCGAGGTCCGCCGCCGTCTGGGCGGCGGTGAAGCCGGAGCGCGCGCCAAGGTAGGCGTCTTCGATCGCACGGTCATCGATCTTGGCGAGCGACGTGCCCTTGGCGACCACGGCGCCGGGATCGTGGAAGACCTGCACGACCGCACCCGGCACCTCGGCGCGAATCTGCGCCGTGCGCTCGGCGACCAGCGAGCCGGAGAGAATCGGTCCGATGGAAAGCGTCGTGCGCGTTGCGACGCCGATCGCTTCCGGGCCGACGTTTACGACAATGGCGTTGGCCGGGGCCTCTTCCGCGGCGTCTCCGCGCCCGCAGGCCGAGAGGGACGTGGCAAGCGCAAGCAGGGCAAGACCGGCAGCGCGACGGGCGCGTGAAGACATCGGGAGCATCCCCCGCGAAGCGGGTGTCTGGGGAGTGTGGGTGGTGGACATCAACGGATCCCTCCCAGCGGAAGGTCCTTCAGCAGGGCAAGGCGGAGCTTGGCGATCTCGAGATCGCGTGCGCTGTTCACGCGTTGGAGCCGCGCCTGCTCGAGTTGCACGCGTGACTCGGTGAGTTCCACGGCAGTTGAGAGGCCTTCCTGGAAGCGCACTTCGGCGATGCGATACGCCTGTTCCGCCTGCGCATCCGTGCCGACCGATGCGAGGTAGGCGGCCTGCGCCTGCTCGAGCGCGTTCAGGGCAAGGAGGGCATCGAGCTCGGCGCCTTCGCGGGACTGCTGCAGCCGCGCGCGGGCCTCAGCGACGTTGGCCTCGGCCACCATCCGGTCGCCGGCGAGGCGCCCACCGCTGAACACGGGCAAGGACAGGCCGAGCGTGACCGTCCAATTGGGGAAGTAGAGATCGAAATCGCTCGGGAGGAAGGTGCCGTCTGGTGGGTAGGCGAAGCGCTGATAGGTGGAGCTGAGTTGCAGCGCCGGAAGCCGCGCGAGCCGGGCCGCCGTGAGGGCCTGCTCCTGCGCGCGCAATTGGGCCTCGGCCTGGCGTACCGTCGCCCGCGCCGCGACGCTCGTATCGGGCGTGACAGTCCGGGACTCGTCGAGGCGCACGGGCGCCATCGCCTCGCTCACGATGCCGGCGTCGTCGCGGATGGGTGTGGTGAGCGTGAGTGGGGCCTGCAACGGCAGCGCGAGGAGTTGCTTGAGTCGCAGGAGCGCCGCGGTGCGATTGCCGCGGGCCTGGATGGCGAACGGGCGCTGGTTGTCGCGCGTCACCCGCGCGCGCAGCAGGTCGAACTCGGAGGCGGTCCCGACTTCGCGTGCCAGCTGCACTTGGACGAGCGTACGCTCGGTTAGCGCGAGCGTGGAGTCGGCGATGGCGGCGAAGCGTTCGGCGGCGACGGCGTCGTAGTACGCCTGAGCCACATCGAGCAGCGCCTGCGCCCTGGCCGAGGCCAGCGAAAGGTCCGCTGCGTCGCGTCCCGCCTCGGCGCCAGCGCGCTGCGCCGACAGCCGCCCCGCGGTCCAGAGATTCTGAGTGGCGCTGAGCGAAAGCACGGCCGTGTTGGGCGCCGCGAAGATCGCGGCGAGCGGCGAATTGGCGATGCCTCCGCCCCCGCTCGTATCCGGGAACTGCTCTGAGATAGCCTGGAACTGATTCTGCAGCGCGCGTTGGTACGATGCGCCGCCGTTGATCTGCGGAAGCAGTTGGCTGTTGGTCTGACGCAGCTGTCCTTGCGCACGGTCGAGTCCGGCGGTGGCGGCACGCACCGCCGTGCTCCGCTGTTCGGCGAGGCGGAGCGCGTCGTCGAGCGAAAGGGCGCTGGGCTGGGCGTTGGCGGCCGCCTGCGCGTGGAGCGAGAGCGGATGGACCAGGAGCAGGAGCGCAGCGACCGTGGCACCGATGGCGCGCAGGAAGAGTCGGACGTAGGTCGCCGGCGCCTGTTCGCGCGGCGGAAACATGTCGGGCATCAGGTCACGCCCCATGGCGTCGGCAAAGATGGTTCCCATCAGCATCGCGGCCGCCGGCTTGGCGTCGGCGCTGGTCGGGATGAAACGGTGTTCGGCGAGCCGCTCGATGTAGCTGGTGAGCTCGACGAAGGACTGCGCCGGATGCGAGGCGGTGGAGTGGGCGCACTCGCGACGTTCGTGCATCTCGGCCATCGAGGCACGGATCATTCCGGCCGACTCGAGAAGGAAGGCGTGATCCTCGGCGGCCCAGGAGGTGAGCTCGCGGTTCGGATCCTCCGGGACGTCCGGCAGCGGCGTGCGGGTGACGTTGACTGCGCGGCAGCGGATGGCTTCGTCGATGAGCGCCGCCTTTGAGCCGAACAGCCGGAAGAGCGTGACTTCATTGACGCCGGCCTCTTCGGCGATGCGCCGCGTGGTCGCGCCGCGGAAGCCACCCTCGGCGTAGACACGGACCGCAGCGTCCAGAAGTTGCTGTTTTGTGGGTTCAGACATGGACGGTAGGTAGACTGGCAAGTGAAGTCATTCACAAAGCAAGCGAACACTTGCTTACAACGAAATCAAGTGGCGATTTGTTTCGCCTCCCAGAACTGCGCTCCTAGGACCTCGAGTCCGACATTAGTTTCGGCTTTTATTCGGTTTTGTCAAGGTCGCATCGTTGGCACTCGCTGGGTAATGCGAGCGATTCTCCGACTCCTCGCGTTCACCAACTCATGACCCGACTCGTCCTCGCCGCGCTCCTCGCACTGGTACCCAGCGGCCTTCGTGCGCAAACCGCGTCCAGCGGCGCGCTCGCTGGCGTGGTCACCGACGCCACCGCTTCGCCGATTTTCGGCGCGATCATAGAACTGCGGGGGACAGCGCTTCCGACCGCGCGCACGGCGATGGCCGACAGCCTCGGTCGATTCGTACTCGGGGACCTTCCGCCTGGACTCTACGATCTCACCGCGCGCGGCTTCGGCTTCCAGCCCGCCACGCTCGGCGACATTCGCGTGGCAGAAGGGAGGACCACCGAAGTGCGCGTCGTGCTGACGCAAACGGCTGCGCGCTTGTCCACCGTGCAGATCGTCGCGAGCGCCACCCAAGTGGATGCCACGACACCGGCGCAGGTGGAGCGCCTGGAGCGCCGGGACATGGCGCGTCTCGCCACCGGCCGCGACGCGGCGAGCCTTGTCGGGCTCGTGCCCGGCTCGCGCGCCGGTGCGGTGTGGGGAGGCGGCGGCGAGCTCTCCAACAACGTGCAACTCGACGGCATCAACGCTGGCCATCCTGGCATTGGCGGTGATTTCCTCCGGCCGAGCGTGGACTGGATTGATCGCCTTGAGGTGCGTGGCCTCGGCGCCGGCGCCGACCAGGGAAACTTCCAGGGTGGCGTCATCAACGCGGTCACGCGCACCGGCACCGATCGGCGCGAAGCGACCGTCCGCACCAACTTCGAAGCGGCGTCCCTCTCGGAATCAAACTTCAACCTGCGCGAAGAGGGCGTGGAGCAGGCCTCGCGCCGAGAGGTAAGCGGCGAGGCGGCGGGGCCGATCATTCCCGGCACACTCCACTACTTCCTCGGGGGTCAGGCGGTCGCCCGAGACCTGCGGGTGCCAGACCTCACCCTGTCCAACACAGCCGTGGGTTATCGCGACGTGCAGACCGCGCTCGTGGATGGGCGCGGCCTCGCCAAGCTTACGTGGCGCCCCGACGAAGCCGGGCGACTCGACCTGCTCATCGGCGGGGGAAGTGCCGCCACGGAACGGGCCGGACTCTCCGGCGCCGACGACCCGTCGTCCACGCAGCGGGTCACCGCACCGTCGCTCTTCTATGAAATCGCGTGGACCTACGATCGTGGCGCGCGGCACGCCTTCGACCTTCGTCTCCTTGGCTACACGGCCACGGAGGAGCGCGTCGGATATGAGGGGCGCGACATCCCCGGCGTACGCGCATTCGCCCTCGCGCGTGAGCCCGGATTCCAGAACGCCGACTTCTCCGAGCGTCGCGATCCGTCCAGCCTCGCACTGAAGGGTTCGTGGCGCACCCACGTTCGCCTCTTCGGCCTGCAGCACCGGCTCGTGAGTGGTGCGGAGTTGAGCGGTGGACGGTGGCGCCAGGAGCGTACCCGCAATGGGGGACTGACCTGGCGTCCCTTCCCCGATCCCGACGTCGGGTTCATCGATCCCGCCGATCCCACGACCTGGGCCGCCACGGGAACGCAGTGGGGCGGCGAGGTCCGTCTCCGATCCGAGGTGCGCAGCGCCGCCCTCTTCGTGCAGGACGAGATCGCCCTCGGTTCGCGCGTCACCCTCACGCCCGGCGTCCGCGCCAGTGCCTGGGAAGGCACTCTGCGCGCGCCGTCGGGACTGGACCCCAGCGTGCGCGCCACGGGATGGGATCCGCGCGTCGGTCTCGCCTGGGACGTGCTCGGCGACGGTACCACGGCCCTGAAGACGCACTGGGGGCGCTATCACCAAGGCATGGCGGGGGCGCTCTTTGATCGGCTCGCCGGTGCGGAGGTGTACTCCAACGAGCTCTTCTACACCAACGCCCCGCGCCCCACCGATCCCCGCGGCACGCTCACCCCGGAGGAGCGCGATGCGACGTATCTCGACGTGACCGGTGCGCCGCTCATTCCGAACGTCAAGCGCTTCGATGAAGCGGGGCGGGCGTCGGGATACCGTCAGCCCTACATGGACCAGCTCGTGGTCGCCCTCGAGCGCTCCTTCGGCCAACGCTGGAAGGTCGAACTGGTCTACACCGATCGTCGCAATCGCAACCTGGTCGGGTTGCTCGACCGTAACCTCGCGTCGAACTTCACGCCGATCCGTGACGTCGCCGTGGGGACGCGCTACGGCAGTACGCTGCTGGATCCAGACGGTGCGCGGCTCGCGCTCCCCGTGGTCTGGATCCCCAACAACGACCTGCGTGATGCCCTCATCCTGTTGCGGGCCCGCAGGTTGCCCGCGCCGCCGGGATTCTCCTACGACACGATCACAACCCTGACGTGGGATCCCGACCTCGCAGTCACGACGCTGCCTGATGCCCGCCGCACCTTCCGGCAGGCCTACGTTGCGGTGCGGACCGAACACGAGCGTTGGAACGCCGCCGGCTCCTTCGCTTGGACGCAGCTGCAGGGCAACGTCGCCGGTGTCACCGCGTTCGGCGGGGCCGGTGATGCGTTTCGGGCGGGTGGCTGGGCCCGACCGAACGAGGCCGTCAACAACGAGGGACCCTTGGGCGATTTTGCCGAGCTTGAGGCCAAGTTCTGGCTCGGCGCGCAGCTTCCATGGGGATTGCAGGGCGGCGTAACCCTCACCCACCTCACCGGCGAACGCGTCACGCCGTTCTTCGAGATGGAGGCGTTCCGGTATCGCTTTGCCACCTCGCATGTCGGCGGTGCCGTCTTCGAGCCGGAGCTGTTCCAAGGCGCCAACGGCCAGACCCTCTTCCTCGAGCCACGCGGGGCGCGCCGCTACGGCGACCGCACCCTCGTGGACTTCCGCCTCGAACGCGCCTTCGTGATGCAAGAGCAGACGCTGGCGTTGACGCTCGAGCTGTTCAACGCTCTTGGCGAGAATGCCGCAACGTCAGTCAATCTCCGCGTGGAGGACAACTTCCTCTTCGACGAGACCACCGAGTACGCCGCCGTCCGACGGCGCGTCGAGCCGCGCCGCATCCGGCTCGGCATGCGCATCGACTTCTGACCGACGGGAACTCAGGCGCGCCTGCCCGACTATGTTCTGAGTCCACAACCCGTTTGCCATGGCCAAGCAGAAACCCGACAACCCGACCCTCGCTGCCAAGCTCACCCCGCTGCAGTACGAGGTGACGCAGTGCAGCGCCACCGAGCCCCCGTTCCGCAACGAGTTCTGGGATCACCACGAGCCCGGGATCTACGTGGATGTGGTGTCCGGCGAGCCCCTGTTCTCCTCCACCGACAAGTTCGACTCCGGCACGGGGTGGCCGTCCTTCACCAAGCCCCTCGTGGATGCGCAGGTGAAGGAGCACGAGGATCGCTCCTACGGCATGCGGCGCGTGGAAGTGCGTTCGGCCGAGGGCGACTCGCACCTCGGGCACCTCTTTCCCGATGGCCCCGGCCCGACCGGCATGCGCTACTGCATCAACAGCGCCTCGCTCCGGTTCATCCCGGCGGCGCGCCTGACGGCCGAGGGCTACGCCAACTTCGCGAGCCTGTTCCCCGACATCGCGCAGGAGTCGGCATGACGAGCGAAGTCGCGACACTGGCCGGCGGCTGCTTCTGGTGCCTCGAGGCCGTCTACCTCGACCTCCGCGGCGTCACGAAGGTGAAGAGCGGCTACGCCGGCGGACACGTGGCCAACCCGACGTACGAGCAGGTCTGCGGCAAGCAGACGGGCCACGCCGAGGTGGTGCAGGTGACCTTCGACCCGTCCGTCATCAGCTACGGCGACCTGCTCGACGTGTTCTTCACGATCCACGATCCGACCACGAAGGATCGCCAGGGCAATGACATCGGCCCGCAGTACCGCTCGGCGATCTTCACGCACTCGACAGAGCAGGCTCAGGTCGCCCGCGAGCGCCTCGCGGCGGCCCAAGCGCACTGGGACGATCCGATTGTCACCGAGCTGCAGCCGCTGGACAAATTCTGGCCAGCCGAGAACTACCACGACAACTACTTCGCGCGGAATCCGCAGAATCCATACTGCGCGGTGGTGGTGGCGCCCAAGGTGTCCAAGGCACGAAAGCTGTTCGTCGAGAAACTCGCGCGGCCGTGATGCGCGGTCGCGCCGCCTGCGGACTCGGTCTCCTCGCGGCGTGCCTGATCGGCGCCACCGCCGCCGGTGCGCAGCATCGCATTGTCGTCAGAGTCGTCACCGTGCCGGAGCGCGCACCACTGGGATATGCCGTGGTCTCGGCTCCAGGCCTGGCCCTCGAACGCTTCGTCGGACCGAGTGGCCTGGTGGCGCTGGATGTCCCGACGCCCGGGCCCCTGCTCATCCGCGTCAAGCGACTCGGCTTCACCCCGCGCGATACGGTCGTCACCGTGACCAACGCGGCGGCGCAGGAAGTGGTTGTCGCGCTCGAACGCTTCACGTACCGGCTCCCTGCCGTGCGCGTGGTCGAACTCCCGCCCTGCCGGCGCCCGGGCTTGCGTACCGACACCCCGGAAGCCGTGCGCGGCGTGGTGGACCAGCTGCGCCAGAACGCCGAGCGGTATCGCCTCCTCGCCACGGCGCACCCGTTCGCGTACCGCTCCGAGCGCACATTCCGCCGGCAGATCGCCAACGGCGAACCGTGGTTCGAGCGGAGTGACACGATCGTCGTCAGCGGGACGCCGGAATGGCGATATCGGCCGGGCCAAGTGGTGGCGCGGGACCCCGACCCCGACAGCCGACGGGGATGGATCATGCACATCCCCCTGGTGAGCGACATCGCTGAGGAGCGGTTCATTGACGCGCACTGCTTCCACGTGATGGGCGTGGAAGAGAAGGAGGGCGCGCAGCTCCTGCGCATCGAGGTGCGCGCGTCGGAGCGTCTCCGTGGATCGGATGTGGATCTCACCGCCTGGCTCGACCCCACTGACTTCCAGCTCCGCTTCGCGAGCTTCCGACTCACCAACTTCCGCTCACGCTTCCCCACGCTCGCGGCGGTGGAAAGCGACGTCACGTACGTCGAGGTCGTGCCATTCATTCCCGTGATGGAGGAGATGCGGGCTCGGAATGTGGACGGACGGGGGCGGCCGCCTGCGCGACAGACCATCTTCTTCGAGGACCAACGCATCCTCGAGTTATCGTTCTTGGGTGAACCCCCGCCCGGATTCCGGGCGCCCTGAGCCCTCCCTCCGCCAACATCGTCATGCGACTCGCCGCTCTGATGCTCCTTGTGCTTCCCGCGGCGCTCGCGGCCCAGCAACCCGCTGACGACTTCCTCGACGCGCTGCGCGCGCACTGTGGCAAGGCCTACGAGGGGCGCGTCGTCAGTCCGCAGGCCGTGGACACGGCCTTCGCGCGCGAGCGGCTCGTGATGCATGTTCGCGCATGCGGGGACACCGTGCGCATCCCCTTCCACGTCGGAGATGACCGCTCGCGGACCTGGGTGCTCACCCGCACCGCGGCCGGCCTGCGCCTCAAGCACGACCATCGGCACGAGGATGGGAGCGAGGATTCCGTGACGCAGTACGGCGGCGACTCGCGCGCCACCGGCACCGCTTCGCTGATGGAGTTTGCCGTGGACAGCTTCACCGTCGCGCTGATTCCGGCGGCTCGCACGAACGTCTGGACCGTCGAAGTGACGCCGACGCGGTTCGTCTATCAACTGCGCCGTGAAGGGACCGACCGCCGGTTCCGCGTGGAGTTCGACCTGACGCGTCCCGTCACGCCGCCGCCCGCGCCCTGGGGTGCGCGCGACCCGTGATCCTGCTGCTGGCCCTCCTGTTCGTCCTCTCGGGGGCGGCGGGACTGATCTACGAATCCATCTGGAGTCGCTACCTCGGGCTCCTCGTCGGGCACAGCGCGTACGCCCAAGTCATCGTCCTCGTCATCTTCCTCGGCGGGATGTCGGTGGGCGCGGCGATTGCCGCGCGGCGCTCGGCGACGCTACGCGAACCGCTGCTCTGGTACGCCGCGATCGAAGGCATCGTCGGGGTGTTCGGGCTGGTCTTCCACGACGTCTTCATCGCGGCCAGTGCCGTCGCGTACGGGACGCTCTTCCCCGCCCTGGCGGGAGGCGCGACGCTCGCGCTCGCCAAGTGGTCGCTCGCGGCGATGCTCATCGTGCCGCAGTCGGTGCTCCTCGGCGCCACGTTCCCGCTGATGACGGCGGGGGTGCTGCGTCGATTGGGGACCGATGCGACCGCGCGGAGCGGGAGCGCGCTCGGGCTGCTGTATTTCGCCAACTCTTTCGGCGCGGCGGCCGGTGTGCTCGTCGCGGGGTTCTGGCTGGTGGACATCGCCGGACTGCCCGGCACGCTGATTGTCGCCGCCTGCCTGAACCTTGTTGTCGCGCTGGCGACGTACGGTGCGGTTCGACTGGAGCGCGCCGAGGATCCTGAGACGCCACCGTTCGCCGATGCGAGTGTCGGCGCTGCACGCCCGCCCCTCGCGGCTGGCGGATTCTCCGATGATGTCGAGGCCGCCGGGGCGCGTGGGCGGCTCGGGCGGCTCCTGCTGAGCGTCGCCTTCGGCACGGCCGTCGCCTCGTTCATCTATGAAATCGCGTGGGTGCGGATGCTGTCGCTGGTGCTAGGGAGCGCCACGCACGCCTTCGAGCTGATGCTCTCGGCGTTCATCTTGGGGTTGGCGCTCGGGGCACTGATCATCCGGCGTGCGGCCGATCGCAGCCTCGACACGGTGCGCCTGCTCGGCATCGTCCAGTTCGCGATGGGAACGCTGGCCATCCTCACCCTCGCGCTCTACCTGGATTCCTTCCACTGGATGGCGACGCTGCTCCAGACGGTTCAGCGCACCGACACGGGCTACACCGTCTTCAACGTCGCCCGCTACGGCATCGCCCTGGCGATCATGCTGCCAGCGACCATCTGCGCCGGGATGACCCTGCCGCTGATCACACGCGCGCTGCTGGCCGTGGGCGTTGGGGAACGCGCCATCGGAAGCGTGTACGCGTGGAACACGCTCGGATCAATCCTCGGGGTCGCCCTCGCCGCCCTCGTGCTGATGCCGATGCTTGGGGTGCGCGGCGTGCTCATCCTCGGTGGCGCGCTGGACATCGCCATCGGCGTCGCCCTGTTGCGGCACCGCGCCGCAACCGTACCGGCCATGCGCCGGACGCGTGACCTGGCGACGGTGGCCGGCGTGCTGGTGGTGCTCGGAGCGGCCGTGGCGCCGGCCTTCGACCCTGGAATCCTCTCGAGTGGCGTCTTCCGCTACGGCGTGGTCCCCGAGCCGGGCGCACGCGAGATCATCTTCTATGAGCACGGCCGCACGGCAAGCGTGAGCGTGCAGCTCGGACCCGACAGCGGTTACACCATCGCGACCAACGGCAAACCCGACGCCTCACTGGCACCGGAGTGGTTCGCGTCGTCGCTGACGGAGTGGAACCGCACGGCCCTTGGAGGGGACAACGCCACGCAGGTGCTCATCCCGCTGATCACCCTCGCCCACGCGCCGCAGGCGAGAGACGGTGCCGTCATCGGCTTCGGCGCCGGCATGACCTCGCACTTCGCGCTCGCCAGCCCGGCGCTCGAATGGCTCACGACCATCGAGATCGAACCGCAGATGATCGCCGCCGGACGGCTACTGCAACCCGCCAACACGCGGGTCTTCACCGATCCCCGTTCCGTGTTCGTGACGGACGATGCCCGCTCCTTCTTCGCGGCATCGCAGCGACGCTTCGACGTCATCTTCTCGGAGCCGTCGAACCCCTGGGTGAGTGGGGTTGCGGGCCTCTTCACCGAGGAGTTCTATGCGCGGGTCTCGGCGCACCTCACACCCACCGGCGTGTTCGGTCAATGGCTGCACCTCTACGAGATGGAGGATGACCTCCTCCTCGGCATCCTGGCCGCGCTGAGCAAGTCGTTCGCCTCGTACGAGATCTATCTCACCAACGACGTGGATGCGTTGGTGGTTGCCTCGAACATGCCGCAGCTTCCCGAGCCCGACTGGACGTTGCTCGCGTGGGAGGATGTGGAGCTCGACCTCGCGCGCTTCCGACGCCTCACCCCCGAGCTACTCGCGGCCACGCGCGTGATTGGGCATCGCGAACTCCAGCCCTTGCTCGCCGACTGGACCGGAACCAACTCCGATTTCTATCCGGTGCTCGACCTCGGCGCCGAACGTGCGCGGTTCACCGGCACCGAGGCCAGCGCCTTTGCGTCACTCGCCCTCGAGCGTTTCGATCTCGGTGCGGCGTTGGCGGACCGGCGAGTTCCCTGGCCGTCCGCCGACGTCGCGGCCCTCCCGCACGCGCGATTCCAGGCGCAGGTGCGCGGCCGCCTGCTTCGCCTTGGTGGCGCGGACGTGGACTCCGCCTACTCCGGGAACGCGCTCGACGCCGCACGCCTGCGGGCACAGCGCTTGACCCTCGAGCTGGCAAGCGGGCAGGCCCCCGTGAGCTGGCCGCTGTGGTTCGCCGAGGTCTTGCAGGCCGAGCGGGACCGCCATCAGGGCACGATGGGCGTGGCCGATAGCGCATGGTATCGCGCGGTGGAGCGGTACCTGGCCGACCGACAGGCACCGGAGGGCGCCCGCGCCGCGTTGCGCTTCCTCCGCGCTGCCGTGACGTACGACTGGCAGGGTGTCGCCGCCGAGGTGGATGCGATGATTGCCGAGCGCGACCGTGGCCGCGCGTGGCTCCCGCCGGCGCTGCTCGTGGATGCCGCGGTGATCGCGCGCCTGCGCACGGGAGACGTCGCCGGCGCCCGCGCCGCCTTCGCGCGGTTGAACGACGTGGCGGGCCGTGGGCCGTTTGACTTCCGGACCTTGCTGCTGGACGCGCATGTCACCGC
>JANJUF010000050.1 GCA_024710705.1 Gemmatimonadaceae bacterium
TCCGGGCTCTCGGTGATCGACTGACGAGGACGCGGCCCTAGCTTCGTGACGGGCTCTGGGGACCGAGACACTAGCGGGCTCACGCCTCGCCTGCCGTCGAACATACATCCGCTGCGACATATAAGACACGAAGGGCTCCGAGTCCGCGAGCGCCGCAGTTCACCATTCAACTCGGACTTGAATGGTACTGCGAGCCCTCCGCTTTATTCGGAGCCCTTCGTGTCTTCGTGGTGAATGCCGTTCAGCCGTTACTGCCCGATCAACTTGGCGTACGCCGCCGCGTCCATGAGGCCGGCGAGGTCCTTGGCCGAGACCTTCATCTTGATCATCCAGCCATCGCCGAAGGGATCGGTGTTCACCAGCGCCGGCTCCCCGTCGAGCTTGCCGTTCACCTCGACGATCTCCCCCGCCAGCGGCGCGTAAAGCTCGGAGACGGCCTTCACCGCCTCGATGGTGCCGAAGACTTCGTGCGCGGCGACCTTCTTGCCTGCCTTGGGCAGGTCGAGGAAGACGATGTCGCCGAGCTCGCCCTGGGCGTAGTCAGTGATGCCGACGATCACCGTCGAGGCGTCGGCGGTCTTCTTCACGTACTCATGGTCCTTCGTATACAGGAGATCCTGGGGGATCGACGACACGCGTGGCTCCGGAGTGGGTCAGTGGGTGGGACGAGCGAAGGCTACCCGGCTCGGGGGCGAGGGTCAAGCAGAGGCGGCGTCGGCCTCGAGCGACGTCCAGAGCGCGTCCACGCGCGCACGCAGTTCCTCGCGGGAGCCATCGTTGTCGATGACGTAGTGGGCGCGCGCGCGCTTCGTCTCGCTCGGCAGCTGTGCGGCAATCATCGCATCCGCTTCGGCGGGGTCGAGGCCGCGGTCGCGGATGAGGCGTTCCCGCCGAAGGGCCACCGGCGCATCCACGAGGACGATGCGCTGCATCTCGTGCTCGCGCTGGGTCTCGAACAGCAGGGGAATGTCGAGGATCACGATGCGGGCGCCGGCCTGTCGGGCGGCCTCGAGCGCGCGGGTGCGTCGGCGGTCCACTTCGGGGTGGACGATGGCATTGAGCGCGGCCCGTTCGCGGTCGTCGGCGAAGACGATTTGGCGGAGGGCGGCGCGATCGAGCGCGCCGTCGGGGCCGAGAACGCCGGTGCCCCAGCGCTCCATGATGGTCGCGAGGGCCGGGGAGCCCTTGGCCACGGCCTCGCGGGCGAGGACGTCGGCGTCGATGAGCGTGGCCCCGCGCTCGACCAGCAGCGCGGCCACTGACGATTTGCCGGCGGCGATGTTGCCGGTGAGGCCGACGAGGAGCATCGCACAATCGTAGCGCCGGCGCGTAGATTCCGCACCGTGAGAGAGTCCCGACGCGCGTTCACGTTGATCGAGATCCTGATGGTGCTGGCCCTCATCGGCATCGTCGCCGGATGGGCCTACACGCGCGTGAACCTCGTCGGGTACCGGATGGATGCCGGGATCCGCATGCTGCAGAACACCATCATCGGCGCCCAGCAGACGGCCATCATGCGCGGCACGGACGTGACGCTGCGGTTCAATCGGCAGACGCACCGGATCGAGACGCGGTTCATGCTCGACGGGAGCGAGAAGGTGACCACCCGCGCCTTGCCGGAGGGATCACGATTCCTGATTCCGGCCGTCGGGGTGGATGGCCAGCCGTCGGACTTCGTAGGAGGGCTCGGCGCCTCGGACGTTGGGGGCGTGACGTACGCGCGAGACGTGGTCATCGCGGCCAACGGATCGATCCCCAAGGGCGATGTCGTGATCTACCTCGGATCGACCGACGAGCGTCCGACCGATCGGCGCGCGTTGGTGATCACCGGAGCCACGACCCGCACGGAGTTCTGGAGTTTCGGCTCCGGCGCGTGGGCTCGCCGCGACTACTGATTGGCGCTCAGGGCGCGCCGAGTTCCAGCAGGAAGCGGCTCGCCACCCAATTTGCGCCTCCCTTGGCCCGGATTTCCTGTGGAGTGGCGCCGAGGTAGCGCTGGCAGGTGTTGCGGAACGCCGAACCGGACGGGAAGTCGAGCATCCGGGCGACGCCGTCGGCGGTACGCTGGTCGTCCTCGAGCATCTGCGCCGCGACGATGAGGCGGCCCCAGGTGATGAGCTTCTGCGGGGGCGGGCACCTGGCCTCGTCGAGCGCCGAGAGCAGGCTGCGCTTCGAGGCCCCGCAGATCTCGGCCAGCCGCTGCCCGGTGAGGCGGAGGTGCGCGCGGGTAACCGCGACCATGATGGCATCGCGGACGGTGAGCGGATAATGGGCCACCCGCGGACGGAGCAGTTGGGCCACGCCACGCGCCTCGGCGCGTTCGAGCACCGCCCTGAACGCGGCCGGAGTATCGTCCTGGCTGGCGATCAGCAGGCCGTCGAGCCCCGCGCGGCCCGCGTCGAACAGGTCGCGCGACCGCTCCGGCGTGACCGTCACGTACGCCACCAGCGTGAGGCGCTCGGCGCGCAGCTTGAGGCGACGGATCACATCGAACTGCGCCCGTCCCTCGGCGAAGAGGTCGAGAATCGCCAGGGAGACCGACTCCTCCTTGCAGGCCGTCTCCAACGCGTCCCAAGACTTGCAGTGGATGACGATGTGTTCCCCGTGCACCGCGGCATTGAGCCGTTGGAGTGCGACGGGGTCGGTGAGCATCGCGGCGATGGTGGCCATGCGTAGGGATATGGCGCGGCGAGCCGCCCCGCGCAATCGCACTTTGTGATAGGATTTTGCCCCGGTTCTGCCGCGCCCGGGGCCCTCGCTCTATAGTTTACGGCTGATGCGCCGCTGCCCGCCCCCCAACCGCCGAGGGATGACGCTGATCGAGGTCATGTTCGCCGTGGTGATCCTGTCCGGCGTGATGCTTGCGCTGTCGCAGTTTGGACAGGAGTTCACCAAGGCGACGCGCAACTCGGCCAACCTCGGCATCGCGAGTGACTTGGCGACGGCGCGGCTCGAGGTCATCCGCGCCTTTCCGGCCTATGATTCGCTGGAGATTGTGTTCTCGGGGACGGAAACGGACGCGAACGCCGATCCCTCGCTGGTGGGATTCGAGAATTTCACGCGGACCACGGCCTTCCGGAGCACGATCACGGTGGTCGGTTCGGACACGGTGGCGCACTACAAGACCGTCACCGTGACGGTGACGTCGCCGTTGCTCAGGGCGGCGGTGGCCAAGAGCGTCGACATCGCCTCCCGCCAATGACGCTCTACGCGCGCCGCGCCGGCTTCTCGCTCGTGGAGATGATGGTGGCGATGGCGGTCACGTTGATCGTCTTTGCCATCACGCTGCCGTTCGTGCGGGCGCAGACGCGGTCGTTGGGCTCCACGGCCGGACGCCTCGACGCCGACCAGGTGGCGCGCTTCGCGATGCGGGCGGTGGCGGCCGATCTCCGGCAGGCGGTTGGAGAGTCGGGGCAGCCGACGCTGGTGGCGGCGGGTCCGATCCTGCTGTCGTTCAACGCCAACATCCGCCGGGCCGACTCGTTGGACGTGGGCGCGTTCGACGATGAGGTGATCGGGCATGCCGGTGGGAGTTCGTGGCCGTTGGCGCGGGCGGCGGCGCTGCCGCTGACGGCCCGCACCTACCCGGTGGCGGACTACGTCAGTGCCGCAGGCGATACCTCACGCACCGAGACCATCACCTACTACCTCGAGTGGGATTCGACCGCGACCGTCGCCGACACCTACGCGATGTATCGCCAGTTCAACGACCAAGCGCCGACGCGCTTGATCACCGGGCTCTACCTCCCCGACACGCAGCCGTTCTTCACGTACTATCGGAACGTGAACAGCCGGCTGCAGGAAATCCCCGAGGACACGGTGATCTTCTGGGACTCGGCGCGGATGGCGGAGGTGCGGACCGTCGGGTTCCGGGCGTCGGGGATCTACGTGAATCGGTTCGACGGGTCGGAGTTCGTGCGCACGATCGAGACGCGGGTGACGTTGCCGCTGGCCTTGGCGACCGCGACGTCGCCCTGTGGGGCGGCGCCGACGGCACCGACGGCCGGGCTCTCGGCGGTGCTGACCGCCTCCGGGCCGCGGGGCGTGGCGCTCGGGTGGAACAAGTCGACGGAGGATACGGGTGAGCCCGATGGCGCGCTGACGTATGTGGTGGAGCGCCAGCCCACCGCAGGCGCGTGGTCGGCGGTGGGCACGTTGGCGGCGGTGGATGCCGTGAGCTACAGCTGGACCGACTACCACCCCAGCGGATCGGGGACATATGCGTACCGCGTGCGCGTGCTAGGCTGTGGTGGCACGACGTCGGCTCCCGCGACCCTGGGCTCGGTGACGTTGCCATGAATGCCCGCCGGAGTCGTGGCCTGCGGGGCACGCGCCGTGGCTCGGCGTTGATCCTCGTGCTGTTGATGACGTTGGCGGTGGCGGCGCTGGCGGTGGCGGCGATTTTCATGTCGAGCAGCGCTGGGCTGCTCTCGCGATTCTACGATCGTGAGCGGCAGTTCATGTATGCCGCGGAGTCAGCGCTGGAACAGGCCATCTCCAAGCTGGAGCGCGACACAAGTTTCGCGGTGACGTCCACGACGCCCGTGTCGGTGATTCCGTTGACGGACCTCTACGATGCGTCGGGTACGGCGATTGCCGGGGCGCGGGTGCAGGTGTGGGGGGCGCTGACGGGCGACACGACGTCCAGCGGACCGATCACGGTGACGTTGCTGGCGCAGGTGTCGGACGTGGTGGGGACGCGGTTCGTGCGGCGGGTGGATCTGCGGCGGGAGCATTTCGCGCAGATCAATCTGCTGGTGAACAACGCGACCACGGCGGCGACGGCGCCGTTTGAGGGCGGGGCATCGATCGTCGGGCGGATACACGCCAATGGGGATTGGGGGCAGATCAATGGCGGGCCGACCTACCGCGACTCGGTGTCGAGCGCTGGGACGGTCGGGGGCAATGCCGGTGGCTTCCTCACGGCCAAGGTCGAAGGGACGCGCCGGATTCCCTGGCCTGCGACGGACAGCGTGCTGGCACCCGACAGCATCCGGGCGGCGGCGGATGGGATGGTGATCGTACCGGCGGCGGCGGATCCCACGCGCATCGAGTTCGTGTGGGTGGACGATGGCGATGGGGTACCGGAGGCGGGCGAAGGATTCTTCCGGGTGTTCGACCTGCTGCACCCGTCTGACGCAAGGCTCGACCTGCAGCCCACCCTGCATGGCCCGAGTGCCGCCCAGCAGCACTACCGATGGGACGATCCCATCATCCAGAATCAGTGCGGTGCCTTCTATCATCGCGGAGGCTCGTGGCAGTTCTTCCCAGTGGCCACGCACCGTACGGCGTGGGCGCGCGCCGTGCTTTCGGGTGCAGGGACGCCGGCGGCACCGTCCTCCCCTGAGTGGGAAGGCACCCCCAATCAGCAGCGCGACGCCACGATCGCGGTGCTGCAACGACCAACCGCCCGTTGCTTCCCTGCCGGGAGCCCCTACCTCGTGAACACCGAACGCTTCACCGAGAGCCTGGCGAACGGTGGGGGCGTGGGCACCGGAGCCACTCACGTGTATCCGTTCGGCGTCGAGAATCCCGCGCACCGGTATGGTGGCTCGGACACCACCTTCACGGCGCTCGTTCGGACCTGCACCATCGAGGACGATGGCGAACTCTGCGCGAGCGGCACGATCTCTGATCTCGGTCAGTGGAGAGCCCTTTCGGGCAGCAGTTACATCGCGCCGCTCGATGCCGACGGGGCCGGAGCGGTGGTCTTCGCGACCGGCAGTGTGCGCGCGAGCGGAACAGTCGTTGGACGCGTGAAGTTGAGCGTGCGTGGGCAGCTCTCGATCCTCGATCGCATCGTGCACGGACTTGGTCCGAATTCGGACTCGGCGGACTGCTCGCAGCTGTTCGGTGCCGTCGCATCGGGCAACGTGAGTGTGCTCGATAACGCGGTCACTCGGTTTCGTCGCGTCGGTGCCGCCGCGCCCCCTGGCCCTCCCAACATCCAGTCCGTCCACTTGGGAGGTGCCCAGCACCTCGATCTGCACGGCGCCTATCTGAGCCTCACCGGATCGGTCGGGGTTCTCGGAAGCGGGACGCTCACCGGAAACGCCGCTGATCAGCCGACCTGCGAAGGTTCGAGATACAGCGGCGGCTGCCTCCGTCACGTCGGAAGCCTCGCCATGATGACCTCGCAGTCCTTCAGCACCTCCAACGGCGCCGGTTTCCGCTACACCCCCACCGCCGACGCCTGCTTCGAACGCGGTTTCCGCCCGCCCCTTTGGCCCGGCACCAATCGTTACACGGTCCTCCGCGCCCTCGACGTCCGCCCGCGCCTCCTCATCGGCAATGGTGCGCTTGCCGCCTACTTCGCCTCGCTGCAGGGCGACTCCGAATAGCTCGGACCCAACCCTGCCTCGCTAACGCGTTGGCCAGCAAGGGGTTGCGTAGCTGCGCTGACACCACCGCCGCAGCCGTGGCGTAGGGAGCCCACATTATTCGTGCGGTCCACGCAACCCTCCCCCCACTCGCGTTGTCTCTAGGGCGTTCACGAAGCCCGGCACGCGAATCCCACCCCGTGACAGACGCCCAACTCATTGCCGAGGTCCTGCGTGGCAACGCGCTCGCCGAGCGAAAGCTCTACGACGCCCACGTGGACCGCATCTACCGGCTGGCATGGCGGATGTCCGGGGACGAGACCCTCGCCCGCGACTTCACGCAGGACACGTTTATCCGAGCCTTCGACAAGCTCGCCGACTTCCGGGGCGATTCGTCCCTCGCCACTTGGCTCCACTCCATCGCGACGTCGGTGATCCTCAACGGGCTTAAGAAAGTGAAGCGCATCCACGGCCGCGAGATTGCCGGTGATGAGCTGCCGGAAGTGATGACCCCGACGCGCGACGCGGAGCCCGATCTCAAGCTCCGGCTGCGGCGGGCCATCGAGGGACTCCCCGACGGGTATCGCACGGTGTTCGTGATGCACGACGTGGAGGGCTACACGCACGAGGAGATCGCCACCGCACTGGGCATCCAGGCGGGTACATCGAAAGCGCAGCTGTTCCGGGCCCGGGCCCGGCTGCGCACCGAACTGGCGGAGTTCGCCGGGGAGTGGGCGTCATGAGCGACGAGAAGTTCCAGGAGTTCCTTGAGCGGGAGGCCCAGGCGTACAACACGCCGCCGGCCGCGACCCCGCGCGACGAGATGTGGGCCGGGATCGCCGCGGCGCGCGCCGCGCGCCGTGCCGACGCCGTGCCCGACATCGCGCCGCCGGTCCGGCACCGGCCAATGCTGCGCTACGCGCCGTGGCTCGGCATGGCGGCCACCCTGCTCATCGGCGTGGGCATCGGACGCTTCGCGCGGCAGCGCGACGCCGCCGGTCCGCTCACTCCGGTCGCCGCGTCATCCGCTTTGACGACGCCCACCGCCGTCGCGACCGACGCTCCGTCCCCTGCCACGCCATCGTCGGCGGAGCTGCCCTCGGATGCACCGACCACCCGCGCCGTCCCGGCGATGCGCGCCCCGACCGTCCGCGCAGCCAGTGCGACGTCCTCCGCCGCCATCCCCAGCGCGATGCAGCTGGCCTCACGCGAGCACCTCACCCGCGCCGAGGCCTTGGTCTCGGTCGTTGCCGCCACGTCGGCCGACGTCGTGATGGACTCGCTCACCGGCCGGTGGGCGCGCGAGATGCTCACCAACACCCGCCTCCTGCTCGACTCGCCTGCCGGCGAGGACCCCGTGCGGCGCCGCCTGCTCGAGGACCTCGAGACGGTGCTCGTCCAACTCGTGCAGCGCTCCGGCGCTGACAGCGAAGAACGTGAACTGATTGACCGTACTCTCGAACGCACTCAACTCCTGACACGGTTGCGCTCCAGCGTGACCGGCACCTGAGGAACATTCCATGAAGCTCATTGCCCTCTCCCTGCTCGCGGCTGCCGGCCTCGGCCTCTCCACCGGCGTGCCCGCCAGCACACCGGATCCGATCCCGGCACCCAGCTGGGCGCCGCTCGACACTGCCGATTCCCTGTGGCGCCGCGGCCGCATCGCGGTGGCCGACGAGGATTGGTACGAAGCGGCCCGGCAGTTCGAGCGCCTGGCGACGCGCTATCCGCGCTCGGCCTACGCCGGTGACGCGCTCTACTGGCAGGCCTTCGCCCTCCAGCGCATCGGCGGCAGTCGCGAGATCCGCCAGGCGGTCAGCGCGCTCGAGAAGCAGAAGGCCGAGTACCCGCAGAGCGCGACCTTCACCACCGGCGAGTCCACGCAGCTGCTGACGCGCCTCAATGGCCGGTTGGCGCGCGGCGGTGACGCCGTGGCGGCCGAAGCCATCGCCGAACTCGCCGCGTCGGCGGCTCAGATCGGCATTGCGGTGGCCGCCGAAGTGGCACCGATGGTGGCGGCCGAGCTGCGCGCGGCCGAACCGGGGATCCGGGCCGAGTTGGCGCGGGAGCTGGCGGCCTCGCGCGGCGAGATGGCCGCGGCCCGCAACGAGATGTCGGCGGCGATGCAGGAGGCGCGCTCGGCGCGGTCCCGCGCCCGCGATCGCGACTCCGACATTCCGCCGGGCTGCGAAGGCGTCATCGGCGACGAACGGATCGAGGCGCTCAACGCGCTGATGCAGATGAACGCCGAACAGGCCTTGCCAATCCTCAAGCGGGTGCTCGAGCGGCGCGACCGCTGCTCGGAGATCCTGCGCCGCAAGGCGGTCTTCCTCGTGTCGCAGAAGCGGTCGGACGATGCCGCCGAGATCCTGGTGAACGTCGCCCGGAACGATCCCG
This sequence comes from Gemmatimonadaceae bacterium, assembly GCA_024710705.1. Taxonomy (GTDB): domain Bacteria; phylum Gemmatimonadota; class Gemmatimonadetes; order Gemmatimonadales; family Gemmatimonadaceae; genus Pseudogemmatithrix. The sequence continues at coordinate 8,718 of JANJUF010000050.1, forward strand.
ATGCCAAGACGCGCAGCGAGGCCGTGTTCTGGCTCTCGCAGACGAACTCGACGCGCGCCGTGGAAGTGCTCGAGGAGATCATGAAGGAGCCGAACCTCGGCGAGGACCTGCAGAAGCGCGCCATCTTCGCGCTGTCGCAGACGCGTTCGCCGCGGGCGAGCACGATCCTGCGGGACTACATCCGGCGCACCGACGCGCCGGAGGAGCTGCGCGGCGAGGCCATCTTCTGGCTGGGCCAGCGCGACAACGAGAGCGCAGCCTTCCTGCGCGAGATCTTCCCGACACTCACCTCGAACGAATTGCGCGAGAAGGTGATCTTCGCGGTGGCGCAGCGCCGTAACGCCGACAACGGACAGTGGCTGCTGGGCGTGGCCAAGAACCGCCAGTACTCGGGGGAGATGCGGAAGTCGGCGCTCTTCTGGGCGGGACAGAGCGGCGTGGCGGTGCGGGACCTGTCGGAGATCTACGACACGGCGGGTGACGACACCGAGCTTCGCGGCCAGGTGATCTTCACGCTCTCGCAGCGGCGCGACGACACGCCGGCGGTGGACAAGCTGCTCGACATCGCGCGGCGTGAGCAGGATCGCGAGCTTCGGCGCCAGGCGCTGTTCTGGCTTGGGCAGAGCCGTGACCCGCGGGTGGCGGCGCTGCTGGAAGAGATCATCAACAAGCCCTTCTGAGGCCGCCGATGACACACGCGGTCAGAGCCACCCTGCTGCTGGTCATCGCGGCGCTTCCCCTCGGGGCGCAATCCCTCGCCGCGCGCGTGGCGTCCGTCGGCACCGGATCCGTGCGCTTCGAGTTCGCGGCACGTGACGGCGTGTGCGGCAACGGACGCGGCGGGATCACCGTCCGGCGCGAGGACGGCCGGACGACGGTGCAAGGGATGACCGTGAGCCAGAACCGCCGCGACGAGTGGGAAGACGAGTGTGAACCGGGACCGGTGCGCGTCGCGCTTGACGTGGAGAGCGGCCGCGTGACCGGGGTGCGCTCCTACGTGGGCGGACGCTGGCGCGGATCGGCCACGGGCGACCTCGGGACGGTGACCGCCCCCGAGGCCAGCGCGTTCCTGCTGGAGGTAGCGCGGACTGCCGAGGCGAAGCCGGCCAAGGACGCGATCTTCCCGGCGACGCTCGCGGCCGACGTCCCCGATCCGTGGCGTGAGCTACTGGCCATCGCCAAGGACGAGTCGCGCCCGCGCGACGTGCGACAGTCGGCACTCTTCTGGATCTCGCAGGCCGCCAGCGACGCCGCCACGGCCGGACTGCAGGAACTGGTGGAGGACGAGGACCGCCGCGTCCGCGAGTCGGCGGTGTTCGCGCTCTCTCAGCGCCCCGCCGATGAATCCGTCCCCGCATTGATCCGGCTCGCCCGCACCCACCGCGACCCCAGCGTGCGTCGCACGGCGATCTTCTGGCTGGGCCAGTCGAAGGACGCGAGGGCGGTGGGGTACTTTGAAGAAGTCCTCTTGCGGACCGACAGACCGGAGTAGAGATGCAAGACGGAAGACGGAAGACGGAAGGGAACCTCCCTCACGTCGTCCGTCTTCCGTCTTCCGTCTCCAAACTCAGTTGTCCTGCGTCCCCGCGGCTCACCGCATGACAGGCCCGGCACCGCGCTTCGTATGCCTCCGCTGCGCCGACCATCACGATGGGTGAGTCGTACGGGGCTGGCTTGCCGCCGATGAGTCGTTGATTGCGGCAGGCCGGCGCGCCGCAGAGCACGCAGATGGCGTGCAGCTTGTCCACCACCTCCGCTACGCACATCAGGGCCGCCATCGGGCCGAAAGGCTCGCCGCGGAAATCGGTGTCGGTGCCGGCGAGGATCACGCGGCGCCCGCGGATGGCCAGGTCATTGACCACCTCGACGATGCCATCGTCGAGGAACTGCACTTCGTCAATGGCCACCACCTGCGCCAGCGGATCCAGGCGCAGGGCGATCTGCTGCGACGAGTCCACCGGGATCGCCTCGATCGTCCGGCCGTCGTGCGAGCCGACCGCGAAGACGCCGCCGGCGTAGCGGTCATCGAGGTGCGACTTGAACACCTGCACGCGCTTCTTGGCGATCATCGCGCGGCGCACGCGGCGGATGAGCTCCTCGCTCTTGCCGCTGAACATCACGCCGGCGACGACTTCGATCCAGCCGCCGGAGAGCTGGAACGACCCGCTCACCGGTCGCCCCGGGGCGGGCGCGGACCGCGCGGCTTGTCACTGCGGCTGAATCCGCCCCGCGGCTTGTCGTCGCGGTCGCGGCCGAACCCACCACGGGGCTTGTCGCCACGGTACTTCGAGAACGAGCTGCGTTGGGGCTTGTCGTCGCGCGAGAACGCCCGCGGCGGACGATCGCCGCGCGGCGGGCCATCCCCACGCGGCTTGTAGTCGCGCGCGCCATCCCCCCGCGGCTTGAACGACCGCGGCGCATCCCCGCGCTCGGCCTTCTCGGCGGCTTCCTTCTCCTTCTGCGCCTCGCGCATCTGCGTACGCACGCGCTGCTCGGCGGCCGTCACCATCTCGGCCTGGGCGGTGCGGGTGCGTTCGAGCACGCGCAGCGCGGCGGCGGCGATCTCCAGCCCATCGTACTCGCGGAGCAGGGGCTCGAGGGCGAGCACCTCGCGCGACGGAATGCCTTCGCCGAGTTCGACGCGCAGCTCGGCGCGACGGCGCGCTTCGGCGGCGCGGGCGCGCGAGATGCTCGCACGATCCGCCAACGGGCGGGGCGTGGCATCGCCGGCCAGGAGACGTAGGGCTTCGAGCTCGCGCGGCGCGATGATGGCGACGATCTGGGCCGGCTGCGCATCGGCAGCGGCCTGCCACACGGTGGCCGTCGGCACGCCCAGCGTGACGACGAGCGCCGTGTTGGGCTTCACGGTGCCGGTGGTGACCTCGGCGAGCGGCCCGGCGGGATAGCCGATGCTGGAGAGCAGCGCGCGGGCGGCGTCAGCCGCCGGCGCGTCGCCCGCGACAATGGCCGCCGAGGGCGCGTCGAGCTCGTCGAGCAGCGCCGGCAGCGCGTCGAGCGCCGATCCGTTGACCGTCAGGTAGCGCACCGTGGCGGCGGCCTTGGCGTCCTCGGCGGGCGTGACGTCCTCGGTGACTCGGCGGGCGCGGTGCATGTATCGGGAGATCAGCGCCTCGACGCCGTCGGTGGGTGCGAGTGCGGTGAGGAGGCGAGCGGCCTCCTTAGGCACCTCGGCGAGCACGGCGGCGAGCGCGTCGGATTCGACGTCCATTTCGTCGGCGGCGGCGAAGAGTACGGTGCGGACTTCGTCGAGCTTCAGCGCCGAGGCACCCAGCGCCGCGGCGAGCACATCGGCGGCACCGACGATGGCATCAGCGGCACCAGCGCCGAGCAGGCGCTGCAGGCGCGCCGGGGAGGTGGCAGCAATGAAACGGCGTCCGGCCGCCGCGGGCAGGGAGGCGAGCGCACGCGTCAGTGCGAGGGCCGCTCCGGCGTCGGGCACGAGGACCAGCAGTCGGACCGCAGGGGCATCGCCACTCGTGCGCTCGAGCGCGGGCGTGGCGTGACGGGCAATACGGGCCCAATCGGGCGGCATGAAATACGCCACGTGGGCGGAGCGGACGGTCCCAGCCGTCTCGCGGGTCGGTGCGGTCACTGCAATCCTCGGTTGTCAATGGCGCCTGTCGGCACCCGGTAATAACGTTCGCGTGCCATGGAATATAGCGCCCTCACCTTCCGTCCGTCGGCCAACATCGCCGAGCTCCGTGAATCCGCCACCATTGCCGTCTCGCAGCGAGCCAAGGCACTGAAGGCCGAAGGGCGATCGATCATCGATTTGGGTGCGGGCGAGCCCGATTTCGACACCCCGGAACCCGTTCGCGATGCGGCCAAGCGCTCGCTCGATCAGGGGGCGACGCGCTACACCGCCGTCGAGGGCATCCTGCCGCTGCGGCAGGCTATCGCCACCGAGGCCAACGCGCACTATCGAGGCGCCGACGGCGTCACGGCCGGAGAGGTCGTCGTCTCCTGTGGATCGAAGCAGTCGCTGTACAACGCCTGCCTCACACTCTTCGGCCCGGGCGACGAGGTACTTGTACCGACGCCGAGCTGGACGAGCTACTACGAGATGGTGGGACTCGCACGGGCTACAGCCGTGGAAGTGCACGGCGACCCCGCGCAGGGCTACAAGGTGGACGTGGAGCGGCTGGAGCGGCACGCAACCCCGCGCACGCGCGGCCTGATGCTCAACTCGCCCTCGAATCCTACCGGTGCGGTGTACGCCGCCGACGAGTTGCGGGCGATCCTCGACCTGGCGGCGGCGCGCGCGTGGTGGGTGATCAGCGACGAGATCTACCAGCGCATCAGCTACGGCGAAGGCATCGCGCCCGGCGCGCTCGATGTCGCGACGCGGCGCGACAATCTCATCGTGGTCAACGGCGTCGCGAAGGCCTGGGCGATGACGGGCTGGCGGGTGGGGTGGACGATTTCACCGCCGGCGGTGGCCAAGGCCATGGCGGCGCTGCAGTCGCACACCACGTCGAACACCGCCACGGTGTCGCAGCACGCGGCGCTGGCAGCGCTCACGCTGGGTGAGCCGGTGGACGCCATGGTGCGGGCCATGGTGCAGGAGTTCCGCGCCCGACGCGATGCCGCGCTGCCCATTCTCCAGAAGTCGCGCGCCCTCACCGTGCTACCGCCCGACGGCGCGTTCTATTTCTACGTGAAGGTGCCGGGGGCGGGGTCCGTCCCCGATGCCGGGGGCGCCTTCTGCCACGCGTTGCTCGAGCAGGCCGGCGTGGCCATCGTCCCGGGCTCGGCGTTCCGCACGCCCGATTGGGTGCGCATCTCGTACGCTGCCGACCGGGCGCAAGTGATTGAGGCCTGCACTCGCATCGCCGCGACGGCGGAGGCGATGGCATGATGGCGACGCACCCGGCGGCGCGTCCTAGGCTCTCCCCCACCTGAACGGAGGGAACGCCATGTCATTGGAGGTGCGGATCGAGGAGCTGCCGGAGCGCGAGCTGCCGCCGGTGGAGTACCGCTGGGACGCCGACACCGACATCCTCGTGGCGATGATGCGCCCATCGGGCGTGAGCGAAGGCCTGAGCGGGTCGCTCGATATCGAGGGCAGCGACGGCGCCTGGCTCACGATGGAGCTCGTGGATGGCCGACTGGCAGCCATCGAGGTGGCGGTCTGGCCGGACGTGAAAAGCGTCACCACGCTTCCGGTGCCCGAGGTGGCCGGAAACGCCCGCGTGCGGGTCCCCGCGCGCGCCTCGCAGCCCGGGTTGGCGGCGGTGGAAGTGGACACTGCCATTCGCGCAGTGGCCGATGCCCCCGAGCGCACGATACACTTCCGTATTGGTCCCACGCGGTCCTCGCGCGCCCTGCGCGTCGCCCGCGACCTCTTGCTCGAGGTGGATGCGCATTCGCGCATCGCGGGGCTCTGGTTCCTCAACGTGCCGCCATTCCCGGCTCCCCAATGATCACGACCATCGTTCTCATCCAGGCAGAGCCCAAGAGCATCCCCAAGACGGCGGCGGCGCTGGCCGGCATCGACGGCGTCACCGACGTGTACTCGGTCTCCGGCGAGTGGGACCTCATCGCCATCGTGAAGGTCGCGGAGTACGCGCAGATCGCCGAGATCGTGACCGAGCGCTTTCCGCTCGTGCCGGGTCTGGTCCGCACCACCACGCTGACGGCCTTCCGCGCGTACTCCAAGGCCGACCTGGAACAGGCCTGGGACTTGGGCGTCGACTGAGTCCGGCGGGGCGCGGCGCCTAGCGCCGCGAATCCACGCACCAATCGAGGCTGACGCGGAACGACTCGGTCCAGCGCGCACCGTCGTGCGAGAGCACCGAAAGCGTGGGGATGCCTGCGTAGCGCCACGCCTCCATCACGAGCTCGCTCTTCCCGTCGCCATTGAGATCGGCGTAGTTGAGCACGCGCTGGAACTCCACCGAGCGCGCCTCACCGCTGAGCGCGTGCTGGTAGCTGGTATTGAACGCCCCGGCGGAATCCTCGGCCATCACCAGCACCATCGAGGTGTTGCCGGCGCCGGGACCGAGGTCGCCGGCACTGGGATCGATGTAGCTCGCGAGCAGGGTGCGCCCCATGGCGCCGACCCCGGTCCGCAGCCAGCGGGCGTGGAAGTCGAGTCCGCTCAGGTCTTCCGGCCCCACGCCGGCGGCCGTGGCAGCGGCGCTCGCCAGCGTACGTCCTTGCGCCTCCGGGCCGGCGGGGAAGGGGCGGCGGTCCGCCACCTGGGCGAGCGGTGCCGAGGCGGCGATGAGTTCCACCGTCTCCTCCATCGCGGTGGTCGATGCCATCCGACCGATGGCCTGCGGGACCACCACCCGGCAGCCCGGCACCGAGTAGAGGGTGCCGTCCATGCCGTACATCCCCCGCACGATCTCCATCGTCCCGACGGCGGCACCATTGCGGTACAGATGCAGCACGCGTCCCGGCGAGAACTGCGCCGAATCGAGTTCGCGCCACCCACTTTCGTCGAGGGCGATGCGCTCCAGCCCGCCATTGCGGACCACGGCGATCGGGGCCACGCGCGGCTCGTCTCTCGGACCGAAGACCTGGAAGAGCACCGTCGGCGAGTCCGACAGGTCGGTGTACTCCACGGTCGGCGCTGCGTCCCGTGGCGGCGCGGCCTGCTTGTCGCAGGCGGCGGCGAGGACTAGGATGCTCGCGATGATCGCAATGCGGGGCATGGGGCCAAGCTACGACGCCTCCCGGGAGGGGGCAAGCGCGTGCAGCGTCCAGAGCGCACTTCGTGATGTTGGGCTCCGCGCTGCCGTGACCGGACGCACCCTCGAACTTCAACGCGAGCCGGACACCCCGCCCCGCCTGGAGACGGCCGTGCCGGTGGAGGGCAGCGACATCACCGCCCGGGCCATCGTGGAAGGGCCGCTGGTCGGCTTCGGCGCCTTCCTCGACGGCATCCAGCGGTCCACGATTGCCGCCCACCACGGGGGCGTGCCGATCGTCCACGGCGCAGTGGCGGCTGCCATCCGCATCCGTGCGGGGCGGCGGATGCAGGTCTGGGAGCGCCCGTTCCGCTCGCACGCCTGCTACCTGCCGGCGACGGCGCTTGATCCCGCCTTCGTCGCCGCACTCAGCGCGCGCTGCCCGGTGGTGGACACGCTCGCCGATCAGGAGCTTGGGACGCCGACGCCGCGCCATCCCGGCGACCTTGCCGCCCGTGCGCTCACCGCGGGGCAGCGCGCCCGCGAGGCGGCCGAGGGGTCGCTGGCCGAGGCGTGGACGCGGCGCGGCGCGGCGCCACTCCTGATGGACGGGGGCATGTCGGGGCGCGAGACAGTCGCCCGCAGCCCGCTCGTGGTGGGCGCCGTGAAGACGCATCGCACGCTGTACGTGGCCGGCGAATCCCTGGACGTCATCCTCGGCCTGCGCGAGGGGGAACGTACGACGGCGATGGCGATCTCGTCGCCGCGCCGCACCGCGGTCGCCACCTGGTACCTGCGGCTGCGCGAGCCCGGCGCGCGCGGGCCGCTCTTCGGGCTGGTGCGCGTCGAGATCGCACACGACGACGAGTCCAGCATCACCGCACGCGCCGACCTCGTCTCCCGCTGGCTGCTCGCCGAGCGCACGCCCGTGGCGCTGCCCGATGTGCGATGGGACGTGATGGTGTACGGCATCCGCGAATGCGAGCAGTACCTTTCGGCGATCCTCCCATGACTGAATCCGATCCGGTCCTCGGGCGCGTCGTCGCCACCGAGAAGAAGCCCAACACGCCACACGAGTTCCACTTCTGGACGGCCCTCGATGCGCCGGTCGGCATCGGGACCATCGTCCGCGTGGAATCGGCACGTGCCGTCGGTGGCGTGCTGCCGCGCATCTACGGCGTCGTCACGGAAGGATTCTCCTACACCGACCTGCAGACGCCGCTGCACGACGTGCTTGGCGCCGATGGTGAACCAGGGGCGAGCGCCAACGCGCCGACCGACCGCACGGAGATCCGGCTGTACACTGCGGCGGTGCTCCGCCACGTGCCGGAGGAGCCGCTGCAGCCCGTGCCGATGGGCACGGTGCATCTGGCCAGCGAGGCCGACGTGCAGGTGGCGCTCCGCATGGAGAGCTACGTGCAGGGCAGCGCGACGCGCGGCATCCCCGTTGGCCTGTACCGCGCCGGCGGCACCCAGGCCGGCGTGCAGCTCGATGCCGACTTCCTGCTCGGCCCCGAGGCGGCGCACCTGAGCATCAGTGGCGTGTCGGGCCTGGCGACGAAGACCAGCGCGGTCGAATGGCTGCTGAGCAGCATCTTCGCGCACTTCCCGGCCGAGAAGGGACGCGTGGCCGCCGTCTGCTTCAACGTGAAGGGGCCAGATCTCTGCTTCTTGGACCAGCCGGCCGCGCAACTCGACGACGCCGACCGCGCTATCTACGACGCCCTCGACGTGCCCGCCGCACCCTTCGCCGACGTGCAGTACTTCGCCCCGTGGACGGCCAAGGGCGGGCAGCTGGCGACGCTCCGCTCGAACGAAGCGCTGCAGGACAACGTGCAGCCCCTCACTTGGGGCCTTCGCGAGACGCTGCAGTACGCCGAGGTGTTGCTCAACAAGGACGACGTGGACGCCAAGGCCGACGCGCTGATCGATTTCATCAAGGAGCGCGTGCTGGACCAAGTGTTCACCGATGAGCTGCTCGGCGCGGCGCACGAGGTGCGCACGTTCAGCGGCCTCGACAAGTGGTTCTACGAGGTGATCCGGGCCATCGAAGGCCGCGACCGCGGCGACACCTGGCGCACGCATCACATCGCCACCATACGCAAGGTGCGGAATCGCCTCAGCAACATCTCCACCCGTTGCCGTGGGCTCGTCACCGACGACGGCACCGTGAGCGACCTGCCGTTCAAGGCCTTCACCGACCGCACGGTGTACGTGGTGGACGTGGCGAATCTCGAGGAGGACGCCCAGGACCTGGTGTTCGCGCGGGTGGTCTCGCAACTGCGCGAGCATCTGGAGCGCCGCGACCTCGGCGTGGAGCACGTGGTCGTGTTCGTGGACGAGCTCAACAAGTACGCGCCGGCCGACGGTCCCGACACCTACGTGCGGAAGATGCTGCTCGACATCGCCGAACGCGGGCGCTACCTGGGGCTGGTGCTCTTCGCCGCGCAGCAGTTCCGATCGCAGGTGCACCGGCGCGTGGTGGGGAACAGCGGCACCTCGCTCTATGGCCGCATGGATCCCGACGAGCTCGCCACGCCCGGCTACCAGACGCTGGCCCCCGCCACCAAGGCGCGGCTCGCCACGTTGGAGAAGGGCCAACTGATGGTGCGGCACCCGCACTTTGGGCAGGCGGTGTTCGTGCGCTTCCCCAGGCCGGCGGTGCTCACGGGCCGCGAAGGGGTGGAGCGGTTTCCGCCGGCGGCCGAACTCGCTCTTGACGCCGCAGTCACGCGCGCCCTGCGGCGGCTCGACCCCGCCATCACCCTCGCATGGGTGCAGGACGCCATCGCGCTCGCGGGCGACAACGAGGACGACATCCTGCGCGCCCGGAACCGCACGCTGCAGGCCAAGCCGGACGACGTGAAGGCCTTCTTCAAGGCCCAACTGAAGAAGCGGGTGCTGGCCGAGCCCGCGCGCCGTGGCCCCTCGGCGTTGCGCGCCGCCCCCGAGGGCGACCCGTACGGCTGAGTTCGGGTGGGACCGCTCCCGCGCCGAGGGGCGAGGCGTAGATTCCCCCGGCAGTGCGCCTCGTCCACCTCTCCGACCTGCACCTCGGTTTCCGCCAGTTCCAGCGCCAGACGCCAGCTGGGATCAATCAGCGTGAGGCCGACGTCGCCGCTTCGTTCACCCGTGCGGTGGATCGGATCATCGCGCTCGCGCCGGACCTGGTGCTCATCGGCGGCGACGTGTTCCATCAGGTGCGGCCCACGAATACGGCGATCCTGCACGCCTTCAACCAGTTCTCGCGCCTCGTCCACGCGCTGCCCGATGCCAAGGTCGTGATTGCCGCCGGCAACCACGACATGCCGCGCTCCACCGAGACGATTTGCATCCTCCGCCTGTTCGCGGCACCGCTGGGCATCTTCGTGGCCGACCGCGAGGCCAAGCGTTTCACCTTCGACGACATCGGGCTGGCGGTGCTGGCGGTGCCTGACCTGCCGCCGGGCACGGTGGATCTCGCCCCCGATCCGGCCTACGCGCACAACGTGCTGCTGCTGCACGGTGAGGTGCAGGGCGTGTTGCCGCAGGCCGAGCGCAACGAGCACCCCGATCGCGCGGCACTGCGCATCCCGCGCGAGGAGCTCACGCGCCCGGGCTGGGACTACGTGGCGCTCGGGCACTATCACGTCTACACGCGCGTCGCCGACCACGTGTTCTACTCGGGCTCGCTGGATTACACGAGCACGAATCCTTGGGGCGAGCTCGCGGAGGAGAAGGCCTCCAAGCTTCCCGGCAAGGGGATGATCGAGCGCGACCTGCGCACGGGGAAGCAGACGTTCCATCCGCTGCCGGTCACGCGGCCCTTCGTGGACCTGGCGCCTGTTGACGGACGCGGCATGTCCGCCGCGGACCTCGACGTCGCCATCCAGAAGGCGGTCGCCAAGCTCGCCGACGGCGTTGACGGCAAGGTCGTGCGGCTGGTGCTGAACGAGGTACCGCGGCACGTGGCTCGTGAGGTGGACCACAAGGCATTGCGCGAACTGCAGAAGCGCGCCCTGCACTTCCAACTCGATGTCCGACGCCCCAGCACCGTGCGGAAGTCGGGAACCGGCGGCCCCGGCCGCCGCGCGTCGCTGGCCGACACGCTCCGCGACTCCCTGCGCGCGCGCCCGCTCACGACCGGTGTGGATCGCGAGGCCCTCGTGGCCCTTGGCCTGCGCTACCTCGAGATCGCCGAGGTGAGCGAACCGGCGCGCGAGCTGCCGGGAGTGGAGGCGTGAGACTCGCCCGCCTGCGCCTCCTCAACTTTCGCCAGCACGCCGAGACGGAGATCGAGTTCGACTCCGGACTCACGGGCATCATCGGTCCCAACGGTGCGGGCAAATCCACGATCCTCGAAGCCATCGCCTGGGCCCTCTACGGCGGCAACACGGTGCGCGGTGGGAACGACACGATTCGCTTCCAGCGCGCCGGGCCGCGCGCCCCCGTGCGCGTGGAACTGGAGTTCGACCTCGCCGGGCATCGCTACCGCGTGGTGCGTGGCCTGTCGATGGCCGAGCTCTTCCTCGATGGCGGGGAGGAGCCGATCGCGAATTCGGTGACGGCCGTGGCCGAAGTGCTCCAGCGGCGCATCGGGATGACACGCACGGAGTTCTTCAACACCTACTTCACTGGCCAGAAGGAACTGGCGGTGATGGAGCACTCGTCGGCTGCCGAGCGCGCGCAGTTCCTGTCGCGCGTGCTGGGCTACGAGAAGTTGCGCGTGGCGCAGGAACTGTGCGCGGCGCGGCGGAAGGAGCTCGGCAGCGAGGTCGCGGGACTGCGCGCGGCGATGCCGGATCGGGATGCGGTGCTGCGCGAGGCCGCCGCGGCCGCCGAGTCGCTGCGCGAGGCCGTGCGGCGTGTGGCCGAGTCCGAGCGCGCCGAGGCCGAGACGGCCGAGGCGCTGGCCGGCATCGCCCCACGCTGGCTGGCGGCGCAGACGGGACGCGAGGAGCGCGAGCGGATCGAACGTGAACTTGCCGGGCTCGCCGGCGAGGACTCGGGACTCGCGCGCGCGCTCGAGAAGGTGGAGCAGGAGATCTCCCAGGTGGCCGAGGCGCGCGCCCAGCTCGCGCCGCTCCTCCCCGATATGGAGGCGCTCGATCGGGCGACGGCTGCGCTCGAGGCGCAGCGCGTCCTCGCGGCCAGCGACGGGCGTCGCAAGGCGCTCGAGACGTCGCGCGCCAATCTCGGGGCGGACATCGCCAAGCTCGAACAGGAGCGCACGCGGCTCCACGACTCCTCGTCCCTCATCGCGTCCCTCACGGTGGATCTGACGCAGCGTCGTCAGGCGCTCGAGGACGCGCAAGGCAAGCTTGAGTTGCGGCGTACCGAGTGGGTGCGTGAACGCGAGAGCGTTGAGGGGCGGCTCCGCACCCTGCGAGCCACCTACGGCGACCTGCGCGACCAGCGAGACGTGCTGCTGAACGCGGGCGAGGCGGGGAACTGCCCCACCTGCACGCGGCCGCTCGGCGAACACTTCCGCGCCGTGCTCGAAGTGGTGGAGCGGCAGATGGAGACGGTCGAGGCCGACGGCACCTATTTCAAGTCGCGGCGCGAGCAGTTGGAGGCGATGCCCGCCGACATCGCGCACCTCGACGAACTGCGCAAGAAGCTGCAGGGCGACGTCGGTGGCTACGAGCGCCGCTTGGCCGAGGCCCAGGGCGACGCCAAGCGGTTGATGCAAGTGGACCAAGAGCTCGAGGCCAAGCGCGCGCGGCTCGCCACCGTGGCGTCCGACCTCGCTGCGCTCCCCGAGGGCTACGATGCCGCCGTCCACGAGGCGCTGGAGCGCGATCGTGAGCGCTTGGTGGAGAGCACGACCATCGCCAATCGCCTCTCGCTGCGCATCGAACGCGAGCCGGCGCTCCTGCGCGAGCGAGAGAACGTGCTCCGCCAGCGCAATGAGCTGGCGCAGCGGCAACGCATCGCCGAGGGACGCCGTACCGCGCTGGCCGTGCCCGACGGCGACTACGCCGAACTGCGTCGCCTGCACGAAGGGGTGGCGGCGGCGCACGCCGAGGCCGGACAGACGGCGGCGGTGGCCCGCAGCGCCCGCGCAAGCGCCGAACTCGCCGCGCAGCGCGCCGCCGAGGCCAAGGTGGCGCTCGATGCCCTGATCGAGCGCGCCGACGCGCTCGACGCCGACCGCCGCCTCCACGACGAGCTGCACCGCGCCTACTCCGAGTTGCGCAACGATCTCAACGCCCAGCTGCGGCCCGAGATCTCGGAGATCGCGTCCGAGCTCATCAAGACGCTCACCGACTCGCGGTACACCGAGCTCGAGCTCAGCGACCGCTACACCATCACCGTGCTCGAGGGTGGCGTGCCGCAGCCGGTGATGTCCGGCGGCGAGGATGACCTCGCCAACCTGGTGCTGCGGCTGGCTATCTCGCAGATGATCGCCGAGCGGGCGGGGCAGCCCTTCTCGCTGCTGGTGCTCGACGAGGTGTTCGGCTCGCTCGACGACGTGCGGCGGCAGAACGTCATCGGCTTGCTGCGTGGCCTCGAGGACCGCTTCGACCAAGTCATCGTCATCACGCACATCGAGGGCGTGCGCGACGGGCTGGACCGGGTGATCATGGTCGGCACCGACGAGACGACCGGCGCGGCGACGGTGACGCAGGCCGTGCGCGGTGTGGCGGACCTCGACGCGCTCATCGCCGGCGCCGCCGGTGGGGTGGCGGCGTGAGCGACGTGGCGCGGGTCTCCGGCCCATTCCCGATCCGGCCCGACGACATCAGTGCGCTCAACACGATCTTCAGCGACGCCTTCAGCGAGCGGTACCGCCGCGATGGCATGGCCGGCGTCCGCGTGCCGCCGCTCAACCCGGCCATCTGGCGCTTTGCCATCGAGGGCGCGGCCGACGGCGCGATGCTCTGGCGCGACGCCGAGGGCGGCATCGCGGCGTTCAATCTCGCGCACGTGCTCGGCGCCGAAGGGTGGATGGGGCCGCTCGCCGTCCGCGACGACCTCCAGATGCACGGGCTGGGCCGGACCATCGTGATGGCGGGGGTGGAGCATCTCAAGCGCGCCGGCTGCACCGCGATTGGCCTCGAGACGATGCCGCGTACCATGGACAACATCGGATTCTACGCCTCGCTCGGGTTCGTGCCCGGCCCGCTCACCATCACGTTGACCTTCGACGGCGTGACCGCCGAGCCGCCTGTGCTCCTCAGCCATCTGGGTGCCGGGGAACGCGCCGAGATGATGGACGAGTGTCGCACGCTCACTGCCGCGGTGCGGATCGGGGCCGACTATTCCCGCGAGTGCGAGCTGACGCTACGCCACGCGATCGGCGACGTCATCCTCCACCGCGCGCGCAATGGCGCCGTGAAAGGCTTCGCCCTGTACCACGATGTCCCGCTGGTGGAGGGCCGCAGCCGCGAGGAGATGCGCGTGCTCAAGCTGGTGGTGGGGGACCAGGGCGAAATCGCCGCCTTGCTGCAGTTGGTGCGGGCGCAGGCGCGACGCAGCGGGGCGCTGCGGGCGGCCGTGCGCGTGCAGGGTGAGTTCGCCGACACCTTTCGCGCCATGGTCGCGCACGGAGGCCGCGTGCGCTGGACGGACCTGCGCATGACGCTGACGGGCTACGCCGAGCGCCCGGTGGCGCGCGGACTGGCGCTGTCCAACTGGGAGATCTGAGCCCTACTTCGCCTTGCGCGCGCGTTGGGCGCGCTTGACCGCGCCCAGCACGATCAGGAACACGCCGAGCGAAAGGAAGAGGTGGATGATGCCCGGTGCTTCGAAGGCGAAGGTGCCGGCGCCCCACAGCACCAGCATCGCGAGTCCAGTAATCGTCAAGAGATCCATGCGGCCGTCGTGGTGATCGTGATCCTACCTGATTGACGCTGTCGGGTACCGCTCCTACATTCCCGCCACAGTTGAACGGGACGGAGAGATTCACTTTTTGAGCCGATAAGTCCTCCGAAGCGGATCCGACATCTCTGCCGCCGACACGCCCGGACGCCGGGAAGTCGAACGTAGGGTGAGGGCCTCATGCATTCGACAGGGCTTCAAAAACCCTCTTCGCTCCCTCTCTTTGCCGACGCGCCGTTCCCCTTTCGGGGCGGCGCGTCGGTTGTTTCCCCTCGCGGAACCTCGTGCTCGGCTACAGGCTTAATGTAGTCCTGCCGGGGCGTGCCCGCGCCGGTCCTGCCGCTGTCCAACGAATTCCGTCATGCCGATCGTTTCCGCCACCCGGCTCGTCCGTTTCAACGCCGCCCACCGGGTCTACAACCCCGCGTGGAGCGACGAACGCAACCAGGCCACCTTCGGGAAGTGCAACAATCCGAACTGGCACGGGCACAATTACACGTTGGAGATCACGGTCGAGGCCAAAGTGGACCCCGACACGGGCTACGTGATCGACCTTGGCGAGGTGAAGCGCATCGCCGAGGAAGAGCTCGTGCGCCACGTGGATCACAAGAACCTGAATCTCGACGTCCCCTTCATGCAGGGAACCATTCCCACGACCGAGAACCTTGTATTGGCGTGCTGGCGCATCCTCGCGCCCAAGGTCGGTCCGGCGCGCCTGACGCGCCTCAAGCTCTGGGAGACGGAGAATCATTATGTCGAATACGACGGCCGCTGAGGCGGCCCGCACGGCAGCGCGGCGTTCGGTCGGGCCCGATGCCTTCGAGGCGGCGGCCGGCCGCGAGGCCGACCGCATGCTCGAGTTCGAGAACCTCGTGCGGCGGGAGATCGAGCTGCTCGGCGAGGACCCGAACCGCGACGGGTTGATCAAGACGCCGGAGCGCGTGGCGAAGGCCATGGCTTGGCTGACGCGAGGGTACGACCTCGACGTGGCCGAAGTGGTGGGCGACGCCGTGTTCGAGGAAGAGCACGAGTCCATGGTGATGGTGCGCGACATCGAGCTGTACTCGATGTGCGAGCATCATATGCTGCCGTTCTTCGGCAAGGCGCACATCGCCTACATCCCGAAGGGGCGCATCGTGGGGCTGTCTAAGTTGCCGCGTATCGTCGAGGTCTTCGCGCGCCGGCTGCAGGTACAGGAGCGGCTCACCGAGCAGATCGCCCAGGCGATCCAGGACGTGCTGCAGCCCGAGGGTGTGGGCGTGGTGATCGAGTGCGAGCACCTCTGCATGATGATGCGCGGGGTGGAGAAGCAGAACTCGCGCACGATCACGTCGGCGCTCAAGGGCTCGTTTAAGTCCGATCCGGCCACGCGCGACGAGTTCCTGCGCCTGGCCTACGGGTCGCGGCGGTGAGTGGGGCGCTCGCGGGGCGGTCGGCGCTGGTGACTGGCGCCTCGCGAGGGATTGGGGCGGCGACGGCGCGCGCACTGGCAATGGCCGGTGCGCGCGTGGTGTTGGTGTCGCGCTCTACGAAGGAGCTTGCGGCGCTGGCCGAGTCGCTTCCGCACGGCGCAGCGGTGCTGTCGGATGACCTGACGCAGCCGGCTGCGGCTGCCATCATCGCCGCTGGTGCGCGCGAGATTCTCGGCGCCGACCCGGACATCCTCGTGCACGCGGCAGGGACGTTTCCGCTGGCGTCGTTGGAAGACAGCACGGACGCGGATCTTGAGACGGCGCTGGACCTGAACACGGCCGCGCCGCTGCGCCTGACCAAGGCCTTCCTCGGGACCATGCGCGCGCGAGGGAGCGGACACGTGGTGATGATCGGCTCCATTGCCGACCGCTACGTGTTCCCGTCGAACGCGGTCTACGCCGCGAGCAAGCACGCGCTTCGCGCGGCCACCGAGGCGCTGCGCGCCGAGCTGCGGGGCACTGGCGTGCGCATCACGCTGGTATCCCCGGCAGCGACGGATACGCCGATCTGGGATCCGCACGATCCCGACTCGGCGGCGAATTTGCCGAACCGGGATCAGATGCTACGGCCGGAGGATGTGGCCGATGCGGTGCTCTGGTCCGTGACGCGACCGGCGCACGTGGACGTGGACGAACTCCGATTGTCGCGCAGTTGAGCTCTTACGGCTTTGCCACAGAGGCACTGAGGCACTGCGGGGTCTCGGCGCGAGTGGCGCAGTTCACCATGCGGCACCCTTTTGAACGGAACTGCACTCTTGAAGCCGACGTCTGCATCCTGCGTGTCTCTGTGTCTCTGTGGCGAAGCCGTTGAGATCAGCCAGCCGCCGTGCCGGAGAGCACATCGTCCTCGAACTCGTCCGCCAGCGCCTTGGTGACCGCATCAAAGCTCTGCGTGCGCTCGTAGATCGCCCGCTGCCGCTCGGCGCTCGTGGGCGCGCCGTCAGCGATGCGTCGGAGCGCGACGAAGTGTGCTGAGCCCGAGTCCATGAACCCGTCCGCAGCGAGTTCGTCGAGCGTCCGCTTGAGGTACGGGCGAATCGGTTCGGTCGTGCCGTCGTTGGAGACGATGTAGTCCGCGTCCATCCCATGCCGCGAGGCGCGCCACTTGTTCTCGCGGACGCGCCAGGCCGGCGGGAAGGTGCGCCCCTCGCCCGCGGCCACCCGCGCGCCGGCGCGCCTAGCCAGGGCCTGCGAGAGCGCCACGATCTGGGCCGTCTCGCGCAGGGAGGCGAGGCCGTCACAGACCCGAATCTCGATCGTCCCATAGCGCGGACTCGGCCGGATGTCCCACCAGAGATCCTTGAGCGAGGTGATGGCGTGCGAACGCTGCAGGATCTCCACCAGCTCGCAGAACTCCGTCCAGTCGTGCACCAAGGCCGGCATGCCGCCGGTGGGGAGCGCCTCGAAGACCGTGATGCGTGAGGACGACAGCCCTGTGGCCTCGCCCTGCCAGAAGGGGGAGCTCGTGGACGCCGCCAGGAGCAGCCCAAGGTCGTAGAGCAGCTCGTTCTGCACCGCGATGGCCGTCTCCGGATCCGGCATCCCGATGTGCACGTGCAACCCGAAGATCAGCAGCCGCCGCGCGATCCACTGGTTGCGGGCGATGAGCCCGTGGTAGCGGTCGGCGGGAAAGAGCTTGCGCTCCTGGTACCGCGCCGTGGGGTGGGTGCCAGTGGCGATGAAGCGCACGCCCTGCTGCCGTGCGATGGGCAGCAGCTTGGAGGCCGTCGCCCGCAGGTCGGCCTCGGCGTGCGCGGCATCCCGGCAAATGCCGGTTGACAGCTCGATCATGGACTGGAAGATCTCGGGCTGCACCGTCGGCGGCCCGCTCCACTTGCTGAGGAGCTGGGTGGCCTTGGGCGAGAGTTCGAGGGTCTCGCGGTCCACGATCTGCAATTCCACTTCGACGCCGAGCGTGAAGGGCTCGGACTTCGCGAACTCGAGCATAGGTCGAGGGTCTGGGTTCGCGGCGCGCGCTTCGTGCGCTGGCGCTCACAGCCTAACTTATACCCATGGCCCGGCGAAGTGATACCCACCATGCGACTTGACCTCGTCGAGCGCCTGCGCTGTCCGCGGGCGCACGCGCCCACGCCGATGATCGTCCTCGCCACGGAGACGCGCGATCGGGATCTCGTGCGTGGCGAGGCGGGGTGTCCGGTGTGCCACTTGCGTGCGCGCATCCTCGCGGGAGGTGTGCAGTTCGACGGGGCGCTGCCTGGGGCGCGAAGTGGGACCACTCCCGGCGTGGCCCGCCCCGCCACGTCGCCGACGGACGACCGCGCCGCGCTCGATCGCCTCGAGGCCCTCCTCGGCCTCTCGGAACCCGGCGCACGCGTGCTGCTCACCGGCCGCTACACGCGCCTCGCCGCCGCGCTCGCGCGCGACGTGGATGCGGCGGTGGTTGCGCTGAACGCCACCCTCGCCGCGAGCGAAGGCAGCGCGAGCGTGCAGCTCGCAGACGTCGCCGTGCCATTCACCGACGCGACCTTCAACGCCGTCGCGCTCGATGACGATCTCCCGGCCGCAACGGTCGCCGACGCCCTCCGCACACTCGCCCTCGGCGGCCGCATCGTGGGCCGACTCCCGCTCGAACGCCCAGCCGACGTGAAGGAACTCGCCCGAGACAGCGAGGAATGGGTAGGTGAGAAAGCCACAGCCTCCGCACCCCCCATCCCCCTCCGAAGGGCGTAGATAGGAAGCGGGGCCGGAACTCAGCGAGCTCCGACCCCGTCGTTCCGTCTTCCGTCTTCCGTCTTACGTCTCCGCCCCTCCCTCATAGAGCGAATCAATCAGCGCCTTGTACTGCTGATCAATCACCTTCCTCTTCACGCTCAGCTTCGGCGTGAGCTCGCCCCGCTCGATCGAGAAGTCGTGCTCGAGCAACCCGATCTTCTTCGGCGTCTCGAAGCTCGCCAACCCCTGTATGGTGCTCCGCACCTCCTTGTCCATCTTCGCCTGGATCGTCGGCATCGCCAGCAACTGCTTGCGATCGGTCCAGATGATGTTCTTGAGTGCCGCCCACTTCTCGAGATTGTCCCAGTTCGGCACGATGAGCACCACCGGGTACTTGCGCTTGTCGCCTATCATCACGGCCTGCGACACGTACTTGTTCGTTTTGATGCGGTTCTCGATCGGCTGCGGCGC